>DATEWS010000249.1:0-7101 GCA_035257785.1 Pyrinomonadaceae bacterium | reverse complement strand
ATTGGTCGACTGTCTTCGTCACCGCCAGCGGATGTGGAGTTGACTCCGCGCAAGGCGGTGTTGATTGGAAACTTCTCACGCAATCTCGAAACTGCGAGTGGGCTCGTGGGCCAGGTAGGCGCGCTCGCGTTTCATGGTTTGAGTCTCGACGAGATCAATCGTTACATCAACAACGTGCAGGCGATCAGTGCGGAAGACATAAAGAAGTTTGCGAGCAAGACGTTGGACGCAAAGACGAGCAACATTATCATCGTCGGGAATGCGAAGGCGTTCTTGCCGGAGTTGCAGAAAAAGTATCCGAACGTGGAAGTGATTTCGATGAGTGACCTGGATCTGAATACAGCGCTGCTCAAGAAGAAAGCCGCGGGTTAACGCGGAAAACGCGGATCAGAATTATGAAATACTTAAAGTTCGTGTTTGTGTTTTTAACGGTAGCTGTCGGTGTGAATGCGCAAACCTTGCCGGTTGATGGTGTTGATGCGCGCTCGGATCCGGCGGAGTTTGCGAAGCAACTCAATAGTCCTGACGCGCACGTGAGGCAGCAAAGTGCGGAAGCGCTCGCGCGGCTTGTTGCAACCGATCAACGTAAACTTGTCGAAGGTTACAGGCTTCAAGAGAAGAATAAAGATGTGCGCCTCGCACTGGATTGGGCGCTGTATCGCATGGGCCGATCGGAAGCACTGTATCGCATCGTCGACGAGCTCGACTCAGGACGGCAGGCGCAGGCAGTTGGTTATTTATCCGAGTTGGAAAGTCCTGATGTGCTTTATTCGTTTCTCAAGCGCACGAGCAACGCGCCGCGCATCAATGCAGGTATCTTAAAAGCACTCGCACGCATCGGCGACGCGCAAACGCTCGATCTGATCAAACCTTTTCGCGAATCGCATCAGCCCTACGTCGCGGAAGCCGCTGAGGTCGCACACGACGAGATCGAAAAGCGCCTCGGTGAGACGGCGCCTGAAGTACGTGCGCGTCCGCGGACGGTTGAGAAGGCTACGGACAAACCGTAACGCTACGAATGCATCCGAGCCTGCGCACATTTCTCGATCTACTCAACAGAGAAAACGAAATCGTCACTATCAAAGCCGAGGTTGATCCATACCTCGAGCTGGCCGAGATCCATCGACGCGTCATCAGCGAAGGTGGACCGGCGTTGTTGTTTGAACGTGTGAAGGGGAGTCGCTATCCGGTTGTCACCAACTTGTTCGGCACCGAACGACGCATCGATCTCGCATTTGGTCCGAAGCCCGAACGGCTCGTGCGCGAGCTGGTCCATATCGCTGAGTCGATTCTGCCGCCGAAGCCTGCTGAGCTCTGGAACCATCGCTCAGTCGCTCTCGATCTGCTGAAACTCGGAACAGCCAACACCTCGCGATCGCCAGTCACGCAGGTCGTCGATCGACCGGCGCGTCTTGATCAACTGCCCGTGTTGACGACGTGGCAGGACGATGGTGGTCCATTCATTACCCTCCCGCTCGTCTACACCGAGCATCCGAAAACTAAAAAACACAACCTCGGTATCTACCGGATGCAGGTTTACGACTCGCACTCAACCGGATTGCACTGGCAGATTCAAAAGGGCGGCGGGTTTCACTATCACGAGGCTGAGCGTCTCGATCAGCCGTTGCCGGTCACGGTGTTTCTCGGTGGACCACCGGCGTTGATCCTCGCTGCGATAGCGCCGTTACCTGAAGACGTGCCCGAACTCGTGCTGGCTTCGTTGCTTGCCGGACAAAAACTGAAACTCAGGAAGAATCCGTTGGGTGAGACGCGACACCGCTTAGCAGCCGAAGCGGAGTTTGCTCTCGTCGGTCATGCGCCGCCACACGAACGACGACCCGAGGGGCCGTTCGGCGATCACTACGGTTACTACTCGCTGCGTCACGATTATCCCGTCTTCAATGTTGAAGCGATCTTTCACCGGCGCGACGCAATCTACCCGGCGACTGTCGTCGGCAAGCCGCGCCAGGAAGATTTCTTCATCGGCGACTACTTGCAGAAGTTGCTTTCGCCGCTGTTCCCGCTCGTTATGCCGTCAGTGCGCGATCTTTGGACGTACGGTGAGACGGGTTTTCATTCGTTGTGCGCGGCCGTTGTGCGTGAGCGTTATGGTCGCGAGGCGCTCGTTTCCGGTTTTCGAATCCTGGGCGAAGGACAATTATCGCTCACGAAGTTTTTGCTGCTCACGGACACGCCGCAGGATCTCAAAGACTTTCCTCGTCTGCTGGAACATGTGCTCGAACGTTTCCGGCCGGAGACTGATCTGTTTGTTTTTTCGAACGTGTCGATGGATACGCTCGATTACACGAGCGGGAAAGTGAACGAAGGCAGCAAGGCGATCATGCTTGGGCTCGGCGATCCGGTGCGGACTTTGCCGCGACGGTTTGAAGGTGAGTTGCCGGGCTGGATTGCAGGCGCTGAGGTGTTTTGTGGCGGTTGTTTGGTGTTACAAGGTGAGTCGTTCGCGAAGGATGAGACGTTGGCGATGCGCGTGGCGAATGAGCCTGCGTTTGCGAATTGGCCGTTGATTGTCTTGCATGACGATGCGCGCGTGGCGCGTTCGTCACCCGATTTTTTGTGGGCTACGTGGACGCGCTTCGAACCCGCGGCGGATATCTATGCTTCGCACACGACAGTGCAGAGGCACCATCTCGTGTATCGAGCGCCGATAGTGATCGATGCGCGGACCAAGCCCGGGTTTCCGGATGAATTAATCGTACGCGAGGATATTGCGCAACTCGTCGACCGTAGGTGGGGAGAATATTTTAGCCACAGATTACACAGAGAAAAAATCCGATTTAAATCTGTGTAATCTGTGGCAACGTTATGGTGAAGGTTGCGCCACTCACGGGTGAGTTAGCAGCGGTGAGGGTGCCGCCATGCTGAGTAATGATTCGATGGGCCAATGCGAGGCCGATGCCGTGGCCTTTCGCTTTGGTGGTGAAGAAGGGGATGAAGATCTTTTGAAGATCGGCGGTTGGGATTCCTTTGCCCGTATCGCGCACTTCGATGGTTGCCTCACACGCACGCACAAAGACGCGTCCACCGGGCGCGGCTTCCGCAGCATTGCGCATCAGGTTCAGCAGTGCCAATCGCAACATGCGTTCGTCGGCACGAATGACGATCGACTTCTCCGCGTCAGTCTCCAGTGTCACCTGTAGTTCTCGAAATACCGGTTCCAACTCGTCCGCACAATCCCTGATAAGCTCAGCGACCGACACCTCTTCCAACTGCAACGGTTGCGGACGCGCGAAGTTTAAGAACGCCGTCACCATACCCGAAAGATTGCGCACCTCATTCAGCAACGATCCCGCAGCAACCTGAGCTTTGTCGTTCAATTCCAAACTCTGTAACAATTGCGCATAACCCTGTAGCGTTGCGATCGCATTCTTGAACTCGTGCGCCAACCCGGCGGACATCTCGCCGAGGCTTTCAAGGTTATTTTTCAGCGCCACCTGTTCGCGCAGCTCCGTGACTTCGGTGATGTCAGTCAACAAACAAAGCGCGCCTCTTGGACCACGCTCGGGCGGCAACTCGATCGGCGCGATCGTCGCACCCAGCCGGCGCATGCGTCCGTCAGCATGCAAACTTTGAATCTCAGTGCGGCGATAAACTGTTCCCGTCTCTAAACAATCACCAACCATTTCGGCGAGTTGTTCGTAAGCGCCGAAAAGCTTTTGATACGATTCACCCAGCGCGGTTCCGTTAACTTCGAGCAACGTGCGTCCGGGTGTGTTAATCGCCATCGACAGGCCGGCACCATCGAACGCGATCAAGCCGGAAGGAAGACTCGCCACGATACGCTCGCTGAACTTCTCCGCGGAATTCGCGCGCTCCCTCGCTTCGACACTCAGTTGCTCGAGCTCCTTACGTTGCTGCTGCAACTGCGTGACTACCGACTGAAACGTCTCCAGGACAAACTCTGCTTCGTCCTGTGACTTCATCATCTGATCCGCGACAGTCGCGCGCTGCGCCTCTCCAATCAACTGATGATACGGTCGCAGCAACCAGCGCAACAGGAACAAGATCCCGAGCAGACTGCCGATCAGAATCGCGAGGAAGGAGGCGAGCAGGATTGGACCACGCGTGGCGGGCGAGTCAGGCGCCATCACATACAAAAGCAGCGCAAACACGACCGCCAGCAGGAAAAGTCCTGCCATCATCGTCAGTCCTGCCTGGAAGCGAGTGCGGTATGTCACCTGAATTGGCCTGCGTACCACTCGACAAGGGGTGCGCCGAAGAGCAAGCTCGCGATCGCGCCGAGCCCGAGAAACACTCCAAACGGCAGCAGCATTTGCATGTTGCGCTGGCCGGAACGGACCATCAAAAAGATGCCGATGATCGAACCACTGAAAACACCAACAAAGATCGTCAGGATCGTGAGTCGCCAACCGAGATAAGCGCCGACCATAAACATCATCTTCACGTCGCCTAGACCCATCGCTTCGATGCCGCGCAGTTTTTCCCAGGTCCAACCCATGAGCCAGAGCGAGCCACCACCGAGCAGCGCGCCGATGACTGCGCCAACGAGCGATATCACCCACACCGGCAAGCCAGCGAGCGCGCCTTGTGAGAGCGACGGCAAATCATCGAAGTGCGGCGTGGCGCCTAGGTAAGGAATGACGACGCGCGCGACGACTGCAAAAACGATTCCCGGATACGTGATCACGTTCGGAAGAATCATGTGTTCGGCGTCGATGAAAACGAGCGCCAGCAACGCCGAAGCAAAAACAAGATCGAAGGGTAGAGCAGCGCTGAGACCATCGTGCCACGCAACGCCAACGAACAACGCCGCCGTCAACAATTCAACGGCGGGATATCGAAACGAGATGTGCTCTTTACAACGCCGGCACTTCGCGCCAAGCACGATATAACTAAGGACCGGTATGTTGTCGTAAAACGCGATCGCCGCGCCACACGAAGGACAGCGTGAGTTTGGAAAAACAATCGACTCTTCGAGCGGAACCCGATGAACGACAACGTTGAGGAAACTGCCGACGATCGCGCCAAAAACTCCCGCGACCACATATCCAAAGAGAGGCGGAAAGACGTGCAAATCAAGCATCTGAATTTGTTTTATCCGCGGTCTGTTTTTCCCAGAGCATCAGGTGTTTCAAAAACGCGTGGTGCGCGGCGAAACTCGCAATCGTAAACCCGGCAAAGCCGTCACGCAGCCCGCCTTTCAAAATCAAACTACGAATGAACGCCGCTGGTCCAGCCGAAGCCACGCGGAGCATCGAAGTCCGTCGACCTTCTTCAAACATCTGCCGCGCAGCGAGAGGCGCATAGCGCTCGCCAATCATGCGATGATGATGGGCTGCGTCCGGCGATGTGTAGTGCAAGAGATCGCCGTTCAATTTATCAACTCTCGATCCGGCGTTCATCGCGACCGACTCGTGAATGTGACGTTCCTTCCAATGTCCGCGGCTCTTGTTGAAGAATCGCAACTGTCGATCAGGATACCACCCTCCGCCGCGTATCCAGCGTTGTTGATAATAAGTGCGCCGCGCGATTTCGTAACCATCGGCCAAAGCGACTTCGGGTTGCGTTCGCAACTCCTCGATCGATCTTTTAAGTTCGTCTGAAACACGCTCGTCCGCGTCGAGACTGAAGATCCATTCGTACTTCGCCTGTTCAACCGCAAACTGCTTTTGCGCGCCAAAGCCAGGCCACGCGTGGGTGATGACACGAGCCCCGCACGCTGCTGCAAGCTCGCGCGTCGCGTCCGTCGAGTTAGAGTCTACCACCACAATCTCGTCGGCCCATGCGACTGATTCGCAGGCGGCTTTGATATTCGACTCCTCGTTGAACGTGATGATGGTGGCGCTAATCTGCATAGAAAAAGGCCGCGGATTTCGCAGATTAACATGAAATCTGCAAAATCCGCGGCCTATTAGCCGTTGTGGTCAGTCTTACGGAACTGCCGGAGTCTCAACCACCACGTTGTTCGCCCGCAGCGTTGTTGAAGTCGCGCGCTGCAAGTCGGCCAACGCCTTGTTGTAGTCAGTCTCAGCTCTCAACTCGGACGCACGCGCGTTCGCGAGCGCGTTCTCACGTTGGAACAGCAGGAACGTCGTCGAACGTCCAACCTGGTACAAGCGTTGCTCGCCTTCGAGTTGCGCTTCTGCGTTGACGCGCGCTTCGCGAGCGGAAAGCACTCGCTGTCGCGCTGATTCAACTGCCTGGGCCGAATTACGAACGTCAACTTCAATGATCTGCTCCTGCGATCTCGTCGACGCCTGTAACTGCTCCTTTTGAATCCGCGCGCCCGCGAGATTCGCTTCGGCGGTCTTGTTCTTGAACGGGAACGAGATCGAGACGCCAACCGTGATGTTGCGTGTGTCGCCGCCCAGCAGGTTACGCAGGTCGCGTCCGTATCCGCCGACGAGGGTCGGATTTGGACCACCACCCGGCGATGCTACGAGCGGCGTATCAACCGTTGGCACACCCAACGCGATCTGAGTGCGACGAATCTCATCGAGCAAAAACGCGCTTGGATCGACCAGGGTTTCAGTACCGATGATTGGTACGAGAGTTCCCGCGGGTGTAAAGGTTCGTATCTGATTACCAGCCAAACCAGTCAAGGCCAGTGCGCCTGTTAAATCGATCTGCGGCTTGGTCTGATTCTTGAAGAAGCTGATATCGATATCGCTGATATCGTTCTGCAAGCGCAAACGTCGCAGCTCGGGACGATTGTCGTGCGCGGCCTTCAAAGCATCCGGGAGATTTACCGGGTTCGTATCAAACTTCGGCGTGTCTGTAGGATCAAGCTGCGCAGACCACTCGGGACTGTTCGGATCCTTGAAGATCAAAGCCTTCAGATTGTTCTCCGCAATCGCGACTGTCTGGATTGCCGAGTAGACCGCAGTTTCACGATTGGCGAGCTCGGTTTGCACTTCAGCTCGCTCGAGCGGGGCTTTCGCGCCGGCCGCAATCTGCGCCTCAATGTTTCGCAGACTCTCGCGTGAAAGGTTCAGGTTCGCGAATTGGTTCTCCTGATCGCGCAGCGCGAACACGAGTTCCCAGTATGCCTGCTGTACACGCGTGATCACCTCGATCGTGCGCTGGCGGAAGTCTGCGTCCGACTGGTCCAGGCGCTTG
>DATEWS010000248.1:0-5743 GCA_035257785.1 Pyrinomonadaceae bacterium | reverse complement strand
TCGCGGTGGCGCCTTCCGACTTGACGATTCCAATCAAATCGGGACGAGTCGCGCGCAACGCAGGAACAAGACCAAACGCAATTCCGCTCAATAACGCAAGGCCGAAAGAATAAGCCATGACGCGCCAATCCGGCGTGAGATCGATATTCAGTCGCAACATGTCTTCACCACCGTAGCGCACAAAAACGACGGACAGAAACAGGTTGAGACTCCACCAGGCGAGCATCACTCCAGCGATACCGCCCACGATGCTCAACACCAAACTCTCGGTCAATAACTGTCTAACTAATCGCCAACGACTTGCGCCCAGGCACAGTCGAACACCGATCTCTTTCTGTCGCGCGATAGCTCGCGCGAGTTGCATGTTCGCGATGTTGAGGCAAGCGATCAGCAGGATAAGACCAGTGGCTCCGAGGACCATTCCAACAAGCATCCACCCTTCGATTGGAACCTTGAGATCGTTGATCGGGTCGACGGCGATCATTTTCTTTGGTTCAGTGCTGGACTGAGTATCGAGATGGCCCAACAGAACATTCATCTCAGTGCGCGCTTCAGCCGCGGTCCTGCCTGGCTTGAGCCGCGCGAATATGCTGAGCCAGGTAAAGTCGCGTCCGCCGTACCAGTCCCGCTTTTCGGGAGCAATATCGTCGAATCCGGCCGCCGGCATAGCAGCACGCATCGCGAGTGGTAGCCAGATGTCCGGCATCTCATGCCTGAGTCCAACGAAGTCCGGATGAGTTATGCCGATGACCGTGAACGGTTTTCCATTTAACTTTATGCTGCTACCAACAAGATGTGCATCACTACCAAAGCGCCGCTGCCAGAAACCATAAGTCAAGACGACGACTGCATCACGACCCGGTACGCTGTTTTCTTCGGCAGTGAAAAAGCGGCCGAGATAGGTGCTTCCGCCAAGCATCGTGAAGTAGTTTTCTGAAGCGAAGTTTCCGAGAATCTCTTCAGGGTCTCTGTTAGGGCTGTTTTCTCCGAGAAGGAAACGCTCCTCCTCGAATACGGCTAACACTTCAGAGAACGATTGGTTGTGATCGCGAATGTAGGCGTAGTCGGGAAAGGAAAACAAATCTGATCGTTTGGAGTCTTCGTCGATTGTGAGGCGCACAATCGACTCCGGCTGCTTGACCGGCAACGGACGCAGCAGGATGTTGAACACACTGAAGAGTGCTGCATTCACACCGATTCCAAGCGCGAGCGTCGCAACAACGACGAGGCTGAAGCCCGGTCGCTTCAATAGACTTCGAAGGCTATATCGTAAATCTCGCAACATAGATCTGCCTTTTCGTAGTTTGTGTGCGTTTTTGTGTGGCTTTACTACTCACACATAAAACGGCGCTGTATGTTCGTTATTAACAACGATGCTAGAAACGAGCGCTTCCAGTGCCGAGTTTCAGAAACAAATGACTCTATTTCATCTACTGAATTCGCAATGTGGCCGGATTACTCTCTTTACCGCGCACTCTGACTCTGATGTTCACGTCGCCCGCGCCGATGAGCGCATCAGGGAGGCGAACAGTGACTTGCGACATCCAGCTCAAGTTTTTGACTCGAGCCGTTGCCTCACAAGGTAAGTCGAAGAGTCGCTGCTGTGAGTCTTCGGCCTGGACAGTTACGAACGGAAGATCGGAAGGCTGGAGTAAGACACCAACTACAAAGAGTGTGATTCTTGTATGGCCGTCGGTGGCAAGAAGTTGCGACCCGAGCACGAGGAAAGGTTCGCTCGTTGTCGTTACCGAATCGAGTGCGGCAGCGCGTCCAGTATTGGTTACGAGTAACTGCGGCACTGGCGGTTCGTTCCCAACACGTCGTTGACCAAAGGAGAGATTGTCAACCAGCGCGTCCGGTGTCGGCTCCGGAAAGTCGAACATGATTACCAAACTCTGGATGGGCTGATCGGAGACGAAGCCGACAAAATCTGAATTATCCGATTGCTCCATCGTGACGCTCTCGCCGGTGGAAGTTGATACGATCATCGGCCGATTGAACTGGTCAACTCCGACAGCGGTTGTTCCTGGCGGAAGGAAAATCGTGAGACGCGTGATTTCGCCTACAGTCGATTCGTGCAAGAGCTTATTGCCGTTTTGCCCGGTTACGATTGAAGGCACGCCACCAAGACCAAAGAAGTAAACGCCATCAATCTCCAAAAATCCCAAACCGTCCGGCCTGTTCGCGCCGGATTCGAAATCGATAGTAGCGAGATTCTGTGAGGCAGCGTTAAAGGAAGCACGATCGCGAAAGACTGCCGCGTCGGCGCTAGTGAGTGACGTGCACAAGATCAGCATGACGACGGCTACCGAAACAAACAGTTTCGCGATAGAACTCAACATCGAAACCTCCGAAGTCCTGCCTTAGTCTACGCCTGATTGAAATGGAGGCATGAGTGCAAACTAGCGTCGCCTCTTCATGCTGTACGACGTGAAATCAATTGGTTCGCGCGGCTCGCCTGTCCGGTACAGTTGTAATAACTCCCTGCGGCGCGCTATCTCTGAATCATCGACAGCGGGTGCTTTGATGAGCCGCTGAAGATCTGCCTCGACCTGGTCCCTAGTTTCGTTCTTGAGGCACAGGAGTGTCAACCCTGTGAACGGAAAGCGCTCGAAATTTTCGAGAAGAAACTCGCGCAGTGCGGGGCTGCGACGGAGGTGAAACATGATGATTCGATCGACACCGCGAACGGGGTATTCGGGGAACGCGGCTGAGTGCATCAATGCTGAAGCAAAGTTATTGAGGATAAGCTCCGCCATCGCTCCGATCTCGTCTAATGACACTTCATCGCCGGGCTTCCACTCAGCGGCGCTATAAAAGTATGGTCGGAGTTTGGGGTGCTCGACGAAGAGACGCAGATGGTCCGAAGTCTCGGTCACAGCCCGTTGAATCAGGTATAGATCAGGCTGCTTCTGGACGATCTCGAGCTGACGCACCGCAGTGTCGATTTGTTCCTTCGCAATCCGAAGCTGTTTTCGGAAAACAGAGAAGTTCAACAAGCCCACGAGCACGAGCAGCAGCGTCCCCATAAAGCCAAGTACACCGATCAATGGTTCAATCCCCATTCCTCTATGTGTCGCCTCCGTTATATAGTTGGGTCATGCGAGTTCTGAGCTTCATGGAAGAGTTGTTAGCGCTCGAAGCAGAAACAAAATATTTGTTGACTGCGAACAATCGTTCTCATGAGAAGAAGTTGATGCAGGAGTTGTTGAAAATATTCGAAGAGGCTGAACTGCTGTTTGGTCCAAGAGATGCCTCGTATCAATTGTCTATACCTCGGATCACTGAGTGTGCTACTTCGCGAGCTTACGTCTTTGCGCCGTTGCGGATGACGAGAATATATCTTAGTCGCGAGTCAAGGATTAAGCCCTGGATGGCTTCAGTGGAACTTGCCCATGAAGCGGTTCATGTGCTGAGCCCTGTGGGATTCAGTCGTGGCCCGACGATCCTGGAAGAGGGGCTTGCCGAATATTTCGCGCAGAGATATGTGAACCGCGTTCATGGGATGGTGTTTGAGAGGGGGGCTAATGCTAAGGCGGATGCTGTGATGCAGGCCGTCTCTAATCTTCTGGCGAAGAATAAATTTGCGATTAAGGACTTGCGAACTCGTCAACCAGTGATTTCAAAGATAGATGAAAAACTTTTGGTGGAAGTGACAGGCGTCGAGCAGAGCCAGGCAAAGTTCCTGAGTTCCGACTTTCAAAGTTATTGGCAAAAACCGTCTCCCTGGTCCAGGTTCGCTACCCAAGGCGCCGAACGCCTCGCTGCCTGCCTGCGTTCTATTTGGAACTGACGTCGGGCTTGCGTTTTCTGGTCGATCCTAATCCACAGATTACGCAGATCGTTTTATAACATCTGTGTAATCTGTGGATGAACTCTTGCTCGTTAGTAATTGATCTTGCCCACGGCAGTAAGATCAAAACCACCGGTGGCAGCTAATCTGAAAACGTCACACTTTGATTTGTGAGGATCAGACGTTAATTAAATATTTATTCTTGCGGTAGGATTTTTTCGATCTGGCCTATCCGAGCCGGCGAAACTCCAAGAACGCCGTATCGCAAATCAGCAAGTACATAGCGAAAGTATTTCATCGCCCGTGGAGCTGCGCCGCGACGGAACGGCTCTGGCCATTCCGCAGGCTTCTTCCATTTTCTCGCCTTGTCGTTCTTTAGAAACAGCAGCAATTCATCCATCAACTCCAGCGGACCGCGATCTGGCACGAAGATCCACATGGGCCGCTCGTAGCGCCGGTATCGCGGATCCGTTGAGTCTTTGAATCTGCGAATAATCTCGACCTTTATAACTAAACCCTTTCCCGGTTCGCGCCATCGATCATCTGTGAGGCGCCCCAACACTACGTCCGACGACTTTGCGATTAGTTTCGGAAGATCGACCGGCTCACGCGCTTGCCGGCGTAGTTCCCTGCCGGAATCATTCCACTCTTTCCACTTACGTTCGCGCCACTCGCAGACGTCGCCAATACCATCGCCGTTGGAATCCTTCTGATTGGGATTTGCATCAAGCATGCAATTGTCTTTGCAGTTTTCAATGCCGTCGCGGTCAAAATCCACTGAGCCAAGGCTCGCATTGACGACATCACAAAATGTCATCTCTTCCTGTTGAGCCGCAGTTGAAACTGCAAACGCCAGAATCATCAATAATGGTAATAGTCGAGTTGAGATTTTCATTCCCGGTATCGGAACGTTTGACTTCGGAGTTTCTTGCAGGCGTTCAATTGCTTTACTTTCGGAGGTTGCGCTGTAGTATTCGCTCATGACACTAACGCGCCGGAAGTTCTTGCAAAGCGTCGCTGCCGGAACAACGTTTTTAGGTGGACTCGGCTCGGTTGCCGCAACGCAGTCCGCTCAAACCTCGTCCACAAAAAACGATTTCCGCCCGAACATAATCTTTATTCTCGCTGACGACCTGGGTTGGGGAGATCTCAGTTGTTACGGTCGACCTGATTACCGCACTCCCAACATCGATCGGCTTGCTTTACAGGGCACCAGATTTACCAACGCTTATTCTGCGTCGGCTATTTGCACACCGACGCGTTGCGGATACATCACCGGCCGCTACCCAGCCCGTTTCAAAATCGGTTTGCAAGAACCACTACCGGCTACGAACCATGATGTTGGTCTCGAGCCAGGTCAACCGACGATCGCGTCGTTGCTCAAGCAAAGTGGTTACGAGACCGCGCTGATCGGGAAGTGGCATCTTGGTTTTCGTCCGGAATGGGGCCCGAACGCGCACGGATTCGATGAGTTTTTTGGCATCCTCGCTGGAGCCGGAGACTACTTCCTACACAAGAACGGTCTCGGCGAGCCCGACTTGTACGAGAATCTGAGTCCCGTCAGCCGCAATGGTTATCTCACTGATCTACTGACACAACGCGCAATCAGTTATGTGAAGAGACGTCGAAGCGCTCCTTTTTTCCTCAGCCTGCATTACACCGCACCGCACTGGCCATGGCAGGGGCCAAAAGGTGGTGAGACCGTCACCTTCACCGATAAAACCATTGAGCCTGTGACTATGGGTGGCGGTGGTTCGCTGAAGATGTACGCGCAAATGATGAAGAGTCTGGATCAGGGTGTTGGTCGAGTGATGCGATCATTAAGAGCCGCCGGTGTTGAGAGAAACACTCTCGTGATCTTCACAAGCGACAACGGTGGTGAGCGGTTTTCATATGAATGGCCGTTCTCGGGTGATAAAGGCGATTTGCTGGAGGGTGGTATCCGTGTAC
>DATEWS010000247.1:0-4708 GCA_035257785.1 Pyrinomonadaceae bacterium | reverse complement strand
AGAAGAGACCCTTCGGTGGGTCAGGCGTTGAAAATTTAGTTACACGGATGACGCGGAGGAAACGGATTAATCCTCGCCGTGTTCGTCGCCGTTGAAGTGCAACACGGTTGATTCGTCGTCGATCACCGTTTCGAGGTGCACGGGGCGGCCCCAGAGGGTATGGACGTGTTCGAGGGCTTTGCGGGCGTAACGCATGTCGAGCTCAGTGCCTTCGTAGCGATGCTTCATGTACAGTTCGCGATTGCCGTTGTAGTCACCATCCTCGACTTGCAAATATGGAAAACCAAAGTTGGTCATGTTTGAGACGAGCTGGTCGCGCACCTTTTCCCAGCGCTTCTCGGTGATGGTCCACTCCTCTTCGTCGACCAGCTCAAACACAAACAGGTCCAACTCTTCACACAAGTCTTCAGTCAGATAGTTACGCAGGAAAGAGACGTCGTTATCGAGCTCGCGCACTTCAAAGATCTTATCGCGACCTTCATTGCCGGTACGGCCAAACTTCTCGCGCTCTTCCGGCGACGGTTCGTTCCAACGCCGCTCGATGTCTTCGTAGATCTTGTACCCGAGGTAGTACGGATTCAGTTGACCTTTCTGCGGCGACACGACGCCCGAATGAAGATTCGCAAACTCAATGTGGTCGTTGTCACTAAGATCCAACTCACGCATGATGCGCGCGTGCCAGATACTGGCCCAACCCTCGTTCATGATCTTCGTCTGCATCTGCGGCACGAAATACTCCATCTCCTCGTGGACCATGGCGATCACGTCACGTTGCCAGGTCGCGAGCGAAGGCGAGTTTTTCATCGTGTAGAAGAGTAGATCCTTTTCGGGCAATCGTTCGCGCGGCTTGTCATCATCTCGTCCCTCCGCGGGCTTTACCTGGTGTTCGCTTTTATCGAGTTGCCAGAGATCGTCGTAGCGACCTTCCCTGGGACGTTGCTCGAGGCGTCGCTTCTCTTCCGCAACCGGAATCTCGCGTTTGATAAAGAAATAGGGATCGATGTGCTCTTCGATGGCGAGTACAGCGTCGAGAAATCTCTCGACCGTCTTGCGTCCGTGGCGAAATTCGTACTCCATCATTCGCTGTGCGTGCGTCGAGACACTCTCGACCATGCGACGGTTCGTCTTCGAGAAGTAGGTGTTGTTCTTGAAGAAGTCGACGTGCCCGAGCACGTGCGCAATCACCATCTTGTTCTGAATCGGACTGTTTGTCTCCAGCAGGAAGCCATAGGCGGGATTGGTATTGATCACGACTTCGTAAATCTTTGAGAGACCGAAGTCGTACATCGTTTTCATGCGATGGTAGGTCTTGCCGAAGGTCCAGTGGGAATAACGCCCGGGCAAAGCATACGAGCCAACTTCGTACATCACCGTCGCGGGCACGATCTCGAAGTTGGTTGGATACGGATCGAGACCAAACCGTCGAGCTACTTCCCAAATCTGCTCGACAGCCTTCTCCAGTTCTTTGATCTCTTTGTCTTCCATCCGTTTAATCCGTGGCCAGATCCTTCTTCCCAAAAAACTGTTTCAGCGCCGGGTAAACGTCTTCCTTATCGTCGATCCGCACACCCACGAATCGATCCTTGTTTTGCAAACGATCACTGAAGATCGAGAGCAGCGCACCGGACGAACGGCGATAACTCGACGATCCTTCCTCTCCAATCTCACCGTAACCAAAAAGATTGCAGGTCGCGATCAACTCGTCCGCCAAACGCACTGCTTCCTCGTTATCGGAGTAGTAGTTGTCGCCGTCCGAAAAGTGAAACGGATAGATGTTCCAATCCGACGGACGATAGCGTTGCTTGATGACGTCGAGCGCGAGCTGATATGCAGAAGAGACAACCGTTCCGCCCGACTCTCCCTGCGTGAAAAACTGTTCCTCGGTCACCTCCTTCGCTTCGGTGTGATGCGAAATAAAAACGATATCGACATTGTCGTACTTCGTTCTCAGAAAGCGAACCATCCAGAAATAAAAACTACGCGCAATGTATTTCTTAAACTCACCCATCGAACCGGAAACGTCGATCATCGCAATCACGACGGCGTTCGACTCGTAACGCATAACCTCTTCCCACGTCTTGAAGCGCAGATCTTCTTTCTTGATATCACCAAAACGCGCGTTGCCTTCGCGCGCGTTGCGTCGAATGTTTTCGAGGATCATGCGGCGCTTGTCGAGATTCGCGATCACACCCGTACGACGGATCTCGTTGAACTGAGTCTTGCGCGACTGGACCGCCTTTTTTGCTTTTTCCTGGAGGTATGGAAGCTGTAGATCTTCGAAGATCAACGCCGCGAGCTCGTCGATGTTTACTTCAGCTTCGTAATAATCGGCGCCCGCTTCCTGTCCCGCTTGTCCGGAACCAGAACCCTGACCCGGCCGTGACTCGCGACCGATAATGTCGCCGACGCGGGTCTTGCCGTCGCCCTGGCCAACGTGTTTGCCCTTTTGATGATTGAAGCGAAACTTGTATTCGTCGAGTGCTTTAATCGGAACTTTGACGGTGCGCTTGCCGTCGGAGAGGATGATGGCTTCGTTCGAAACGATCGAGCCGAGGTTTTTGCGGATAGCTTCTTTTACACGATCCTTGTGGCGCTCCTGATCGATGATGCCCTTGCGTTGTAACGACCAGTCGTTTCGTTGGATAGACATAAAACCTCCATCCACAGATTACACGGATTGCTCTTTACAAAAACGGGTTACGACGTTCGTAAAAGCTTCCGGGTATTCTTCATGCGGAAGGTGACCGCAGTTCAAGAACACTACCAAACGCGATCCGGCAATCTCCGCGTGGAGGCGCTCGCCGTCCGCGAGTGGAATTTCCAGATCGTTTTCACCCCAAAGCAACAGCGTCGGCTGCTTGATTAGATGCGCGTCTCTCGAGATGCGTTCAGCATCCCAGCCGCGCACCGTGCGGATGATCGCGCGCTGCGTGCCTGCGGCGCGTAATGGTAAATGGCGCGCGTCAACTCGTCTTTCATCGAGCACCCAGGAGTGTCGATCGTAAACTCCTTTCATGCGACGCCGCAGCAAGCGACGCGATCCGATCAGAAGCGGCGAAACAACATCTCCAAATACCGGCGAACCAAACAGTCGCATGAGCGTAAACCCGAGCGGCCGGTTGTTGTTCACTGCCCCAACCAAAATTAACTTCTCAACTCGAGCCGGATGATCGAGCGCGCAAGTCGCAGCTACGGCGCCCCCGTACGAACTGCCGACAAAGATCGCGCGCGGAATGCCGAGTCGATTAAGTAGCCGGACCAGAAGTTTTGCCTGGCCCGCGATTGTGTATTCGCCGTTGCGAGGCTTCGCGGAATAACCGTAGCCCAACATGTCCAGCGCGATCACGCGATAGCCTGCTTCAGCAAGTTTCAAAAATACCTGGCTCCACACGAGCGTTGACGACGCGAACCCGTGAATCAACACCATCGCGGGCGCGCGTTCGTCGCCGGCTTGCTGGTAATGGACGCGAATGCCGTCGACGTCGACGAAGTATGAGTGTTCCGAATGGAAAACGACCTCGCGACACTTTTGAAAATCCGCGTCGCGCGGCCGCAGCAGCAATTTGCCCGCGACTGCCAACGTTGCTGCCCCTGCGATCCAGTATCGTTTCTTCATGTTTAAGCCACGGATTACACAGAAAAGCTACGGATCAAATCCGTATTTTATCCGTGTTATCCGTGGCTAATATCCTATCGCGATAACAATGTTCCGACGTAAGTCAACAATTCATTCGCGCAAACCGGACAGTAACCATGCTCCTTAACTAATCGATCAACGACTTCGTTGATTCTCCGTAGTTGATCCGGATCGGGCGTCTTCGTCGAAGTCGTAATTTTCACCACGTCTTTCAAGTCAGCGAAGATCTTTTTCTCGATCGCTTCCTTGAGACGCTCGTGCGAGTTGTACTCAAACGGTTTGCCCTTGCGCGCGTAAGAGGAGATGCGAATCAGGATCTCCTGCCGGAACGTATTCTTCGCATTCTCCGAAATCCCGATCTGCTCCTCGATCGAGCGCATTAGCTGTTCGTCCGGATCCATCTCTTCTTCCGTGATCGGATCCTTGATGCGCTCCTTGTTACAGAACGCTTCGACGTTGTCGAGATAGTTGTTGCACATCGTGCGCGCCATCTCTTCAAACGAATAGACAAACGCTCGCTGCACTTCGATCTTCGCGAGCTCGTCGTATTCCTTTCGCGCTAGGGAAATCATGTTCAAATAACGTTCGCGCTGCTCAGAGCTGATGCCCGTGTGCTGCTCGAACCCATCTTTGATCGCGCGCAGCGAGTCGATGGGGTTGATACAGGTAACACCATCGCGCACGAGCGCGCTCGAGAGACGATTGATGATGTAGCGTGGCGAGATACCATCCATGCCTTCGCGCACCGTCTCTTCTTTCAACTCGCGCACGTCCTTCGACTTGTAACCTTCGACGTCCTCGCCGTCGTAAAGTTTCATCTTCTTCACGATATCGACGTTCTGCCGCTTGGGTTCTTCAAGACGCGTCATCACCGCAAACATCGCCGCGACCTTCAACGTATTGGGCGCGAGGTGAACGTTGCGTAACACTTCAGACTGGTGCAGGAGCTTGTCGTAAATTCGCTCTTCCTGAGAGACGCGCAGGTTGTAAGGAACCTTCACCAGGATGATGCGGTCCTGGAGCGCTTCCGATTTGCGATTGCCAGCGAATGCGATGTACTCGTTCTCGTTG
>DATEWS010000246.1:0-3222 GCA_035257785.1 Pyrinomonadaceae bacterium | reverse complement strand
CGCCGTTATCAGACCATACACGAGCAGATCGTTAGTCTCGGTCGTCACGAACACTCGTCGTATGCTGATCGAAAACAGTATCCAGCCGGCAGCGACAATGATCACCGGCGGCGCGGCCGTCCTGATTAAAACGAAGAGGTGTCGCCGGTATAGCCTGACAGCGCGGTCGATAAGGTCGCCGGCGCCGAGAGGTGCGAGGGGAAGTTGGCTGACGAACGAAGACATCCCGCGTAGTGTACAGGATTCGAGGCCATATTTATCCACAGATTACACAGATAAAATCTGCGTAATCTGTGGATACAACTATTTCAAAACCTCGAATTCGAAATACAATTCTTTCCCACGCAAGATCATCGAGAGGTAAAACTCCCAAAACTTTCTGGTGAAGCGGAAGGAAGGCCAGCGCTGATCGAGATTAACAACAAACTCCACACCCAATGCGCGCCACAGATTCGCCAGGCTCACATGCGTTCGTAAAGGTTTGAGTTCCGCCGCGGTGTAAAACGGAAACGGAGTTCGCGAAGGAATGAAACACGTGAAGGAGTAACTGTTGAAGTGATTGCGATGAGTCGGATCAGTCGCCCAGTCGGGATTCGAATAATGTGGCGTGAGTATTTTTAAAACGCCGCCGGGCTTCGTGATGCGATGTAACTCGTTAACAAAACCAAGGACGTCGGGAACGTGCTCGATGACGTGACGGCAAACAATCTCTTCGAATTCGTTATCAGCGAAGGGATACGGAAAAGTTCCCAGATCGTGAATCACATCTGCGTGACTCAAACGATTTGAATCGATGCCGACCGCGCCGGGAAATTTATTCTGACCACAACCGACATCGAGAATCTTTCTGCTTTCGAGCATCGATCAGTTTTTGTTTAGCAGCAGAGTTGCGAGATCTTTCAGATCGAGAGCGTGAACCGGTTGGCCCAACACGCGCGACACTTCGGTTAGGTGCATGCCGTCTAACATTATCGCCTCGTCACTCTTCAGCATCTGTCGTGGTATCACTACAAACTCACCCGCGATTCGTTCGCGCGCCTGCAAAAGATCCTGGCCCGTCAGAAGACCAGCAACCGAGACATCACCGCCGAAGTAACTATTCTCGAGCGCTTCGACTGTCAACTCTGTTCCGAAGCGTTGATTCAGTTTGTCAATCTTTTCCCTCAACACTGGCGCGAAGAGCGTGCCGGTGAAGATCGTGCCGCGCTTCTTGTTGCCGGTGGTCCAATCATGTCGATCGAGCCGCCGCATGAGTCGTGAAAACTCGTTTTCAAAAGATCGCACCATCCCGACGCCGTCTTCGATCTGCGGATAGTTGCCGTAATGCGACCTTGCGGGAATGCGACGTGCAGCTCGCAAATAGATCTCATCACCTAACAACGCGAAGTTTGTTCCGAGTTTCGCGTGCAGTTCTTTTTGAATCACACCGACTTCATCGATCACGCGGCGACAGAATTCAGGCGTCACTCGCGTGAGACGCGCATCGGTGTTGTAACGAGTAAGACCAAGCGGCACGATCGCGACGCTCGTGATGCGGGGAAACTCCGCCGCCAGATCCATGATGGTTTTCTTCAACACTTCACCATCGTTGATCCCGGGACAGAGCACTACCTGCGCGTGTACTTCAATGCCGGCGTCGAGCAATCGTTTAAGTTTGTCTGAAATGTCGGCGCGGTGTTTATCGATGCCGAGCAGGTACGCGCGCACGTCGAGATCAGTCGCATGAACAGAAACGTACTGCGGCGACAGTCGTTGTTCCACGATGCGTCGCATCTCGTCTTCCGTGATTGACGTCATCGTGGTGTAGTTGCCGTAGAGAAAAGAAAGACGAACGTCTTCGTCTTTGATGAAGAGCGAGGGCCTGGCGTCAACCGGATTGCCGTTACAGAAACAGAAAATGCATTCGTTCGCGCACTGGCGAGGGACGATCTGTTCGAAAGCCAGTCCGAAGTCTTCACCCTCGGCGCGCTCGAGTTCTACTTCCCAGTCTTCGCCGCTTTTCTTACGCACTTCCAGGACGAGCTCGGTTTCGCCGGCAGTGTGAAAACGGAAGTCGAGATAATCCCGGACGACGCGACCATTGACCTTGATGATCCGGTCGCCCGACTCCAGATCCATCTCAGCCCCGAGACTGTTCGGCACCACGTCCGAGATCTCGACTCCGCGACGGCGAATGCTTGTGACTGCCGGTGTAACTGCAAACTCGTACATCGCTCATACTGTGCCACAGATGCGGCAAAAAAAGGAAAACCACCGCGATTGCCCGTTTCCTAGTAAACGATGTTTATCGCATCCCCAGTTTATGAAAAAACCAACAATTATCCCCCTCTTTGCTCTTGTTTTTGCTTCCTTCATTTCAGCAGCGGCGCAGGAAACCGCTAACGTAGCGCCTATCAAGGCCTCCATAAAGGAGTCGACCAGCGCGCCCGCTCCGGCTCGTCCACTGACAGAAATCTATCGTGTCGGCGCGGGCGACGTCCTCGACATCCGCTTATTGAACTCGCCTAACAACAGATCGACGCTGTTCACAGTCGGGGAAAGCGGCGTGATTGACCTGCCAGTCGCAGGCGGCACGATTTCTGTTGCCGGACTCACGCCCGAAGAAATTCAGAACGTTATTGCGGCGGAACTGAAGCGAAGAGCGGTTGAGGAAAACGCGCAAGTGTCCGTCGGAGTGCGCCAATATCTCAGCCACGCGGTCGCGGTGACAGGTCTTGTCGTCCATCCCGGCACGCGGTTCTTGAGACGCGAAATGGTGCCGCTTTACGTTGTTTTAGCTGAGTCGCAATTACGAAATGACGGTGGGCGCGTTGTGATCATGCGCGACGGGACGCCCGGCGAGGCTCGCGACCTGAGCGATCCCGCCACACTCAACCTGAACGTGCAATCAGGAGACATCGTAACGATCTCCAGCCGTCCACAGGAGTTTTACTACATCGGCGGGCGTATAAATTATCCCGGCCAGAAACAGTTTCAATCGGGAATTACTCTGCTTCAGGCGATTCTGGCGTCCGGCGGCACGACGAGTAAAGACAGCAACGTCGAGATCTCGCGCGACGGCGCCGGAGGCAAGCTGGTCACCATTCGTTACAATCTCAAGCAAATCAAATCCGGCGCAGTCCAGGATCCCAAGCTCGCCGCCGGCGACCGGATCGAAGTCACGCACTAAAACTCTGCGGTTCTCTGCGGCTCTCTGCGATCTCTGCGTTAAGTAGTGTTCTA
>DATEWS010000245.1:0-7428 GCA_035257785.1 Pyrinomonadaceae bacterium | reverse complement strand
TTGGCCCAGCGTCTGTGACGGCAATGCGCCGCTCCTTCGCAGTTCGCGAACTACTTCTGACTCATTGCCTTTTTCACGCGCGGCTTTTAGGGCGTCTTTTGTTTCTTTGGAAATGTTTGGGGTGACGCGCAGTTCGTAGGTGTATTGACCGTCGGGCAGTCTCTCACCTTTTGCCTGCGCCAGTCTGAATTCTGCCGCGCTTCCCGACTTAAACTCTTTGGAGAACGAGTAGTTGTCTGGTCCGATGACCGTCAGGGTCACGGCGGCGTGCGGAGCGGAGACATCGAATCTCACGCCCGCTCCGGAATTGCTAAGCGTTGCGAATTGGTTTTCGTTCGCCTGACCGAGAACGATTACGTTAAGAGTGGCGATAACAAACGCAATACCGAATAGAGAGGGTAGACGTCTTAGGTTTTTCATGTGAAAGCCTTCCTTACCGGCAAGGATGCCGGAGATACAAGGTGAATAGGGACTCTCCCGAACTCAGGGGTGGAGAGCAACCTTTGGCGAGCGAGGTAAAGACAGCGACGTATATTAACCGCAAAGTCGCAAAGTATCCAAAAAATTTTCGGTTGGGTAGTAGTTTGTTGCGAAGAGTTTTGCTCTCACAATAGAACCAGTAGGAAGAGCGGGCTTGCCCCGCTCTGGAGTTAACTTCAGACAGCGGAGGCAGGCCCCTCTTCCGTGACTTGTTCAATTCCCTGTGGCATGAATTATCTTAATAGTTGAATCGACGCCTTAACTGGCGCATACTGCGGGCGTCAACACGCCCGTTGGTCCAGGAGGCGTCATGAAGATCCTTTTCCTGCTTTCGCTGCTCTTAACTCTCATTTTCCCCCTACAGTCGCAAGTCGAAACCAGCGGCCCACTAACCGTCACCAATTTCAAATGGACACGCGCGCGACGCGTTCCTGCGACTCAGGACGTTGAAGGAAGCGCACCCGCACGCGCCGTGATTCCGCAGAACAAGATCTTCGCGCGCAACGCGCGCGTCAACGAACCGCCGGGCGCAAGAGATCCGAACGCCGATACACTCGACGGGCGGAGCGCCGCACTCGAAAAGAGCGTGGCCGAGTCGCGTGCACCACAAGGCGAACCAATTGATGGTTTCGCTTATCGAATTAAAGTGCAGAATCAAACGACGAAAGCAGTTGAAGTCGTGTTTTGGGAATATCGTTTTCAGGATCCTGCGAACCCGGATCAAGTATCGCGACGACAGTTTCTTTGCGGTGTAAACATCGGAGCAGGGAAGAGCAAAGAGCTCGAGGGTTTCAGTCGTTTAGGACCAAGCGACGTCGTCGACGTGAAGACACTCAAGTCAGGAACGCCCTTCAACGAAAGTGTCTTGATCAATCGTATCGAATATACAGACGGCACGATGTGGCAAAGAAAGGCGTGGAACCTTGCGGAAGTGAAGGGAAGCTACGATCGTGCGTTGCGCGAACCATGGCTGCCGGGAATGTGCAAGGGACTTTAGGCAATGGCTGAGACTCAGAAGCCAAGAGTTCTCATCATCGATGACGAAGAGCAGATTCGGCATCTGCTGATCGACCTGCTGGGTTCCACTTACGACTGCTCTGACGCCGGCTCCGCGGAAGAAGCCCTCGCGGCACTCGCCGAAAACACTTTCGATCTTGTAATCAGCGACATCGACATGGGCGGCATGAGTGGACTGGAACTCGTGCCGCGTGTCCATTCGTTATCGCCGGACACCGTCGTGGTGATGATCAGTGGTAATCACGACATCGGTTTTGCGATCGAAGCAATGCGCGTGGGCGCTTTTGATTACATCAGCAAACCGATCGATCTGCGTCACGTCGAAGCCTCAGTAGAACGCGCGCTCAATCACTGCAACCTGCTCAAGGAAAAGCGACGTTATAAAGAACAACTCGAAACTCTGCTGGAACAGCGAACTGCGCAGGTTGATTGGCTCGCTTACTACGACACGGTTACGCAACTCCCGAATCGCGCGCTCTTCGAAGATCGTTTGACGCAGGCGGTGTCAGTTGCGAAAGCCGCCAACCACTCGCTTGGAGTGCTCTTCCTCTCCGTCGATCAGTTCAAGAAAGTGAACGACTCGCTGGGCCATGGTCCAGGCGACATACTTTTGCGCGAGTTTGCTGAGCGCCTGAAGAGTTGTATCACTAAGTCAGACACAGTCGCCCGTTTTGGTAGCGATGAGTTTGCGTTGTTGCGCACACAGATCGACGGCACGAAAGACGTGATCGAGACGATCGCTTCGTTGTCGCAAGTGTTGAAATTCTCTTTCGATCTGCCTGGACACGAATTGTTCGCTACGGCAAGCGTCGGTGTGAGTTTGTTTCCACTTGATGGTGAAGATTGTCAGACGTTACTGAAGAACGCCGGCGCTGCGTTGTATAAGGCAAAGCGATCGGGCGGCGCAAATTATCAGTTCTACACCGCTGACATGCACGAACTGGCTGCGAAGCGACTCGCGCTCGAGAGTAACTTGCGCAGGGCGATCCAGAACGAAGAGTTTTTGGTCCACTATCAGCCGAGAGTTTCTGTTGACTCGCTCACGATTACGGGTGTGGAGGCGTTGGTGCGCTGGCAACATCCGACGCTCGGATTAATCTCGCCATCCGAGTTCATTCCGCTCGCAGAAGATACTGGTCTGATCGTGCCGATTGGCGAATGGGTTTTGCGCACGGCATGTTTGCAGGGACGGCGCTGGCGCGATGCGGGTTTTGCTCCGATTCAGATCGCCGTGAACATCTCGGCGCGACAGTTTCACGAGCGAGATTTGTCGCAGGCTGTGATCAGGATTCTCGAAGAGACGGGACTTTCGCCGAAGTATCTGGAGCTGGAACTGACGGAGAGTTCGATCATGCAGGACGCGGAGTTTGCTGCGGAGATGCTGAATCGTTTGAAGAGTATGGGGATCAATATCTCGATCGACGACTTTGGCACCGGCTTCTCATCGCTTGCGTCACTCAAACGTCTGCCGATCGATGCACTCAAGATCGATCAGTCGTTCGTGACGGAAGTGACGAGCGATGCAGATGACGCGGCGCTCGTGAACGCCATCATCACGCTCGCACACAACCTGCGACTAAAAGTGATCGCGGAAGGCGTTGAGACTGACGATCAACTGAAATTTCTGCGACTGCTCAGATGCGACGAGATTCAGGGCTACTTCTTCAGCAAGCCGCTACCCGCGGACACGTTCGCGACAGTCTTTGAGCCGCAGATCAATGCGGACTACGCGGATCAGAAAAAACATTAATCCGCGTAATTTGTGTTAATCCGCGCCGAAATCAATGATGATACTCAAACCGCGCGACGTCTGATTCGCCGAGGATGACAACGTCACCGGAGTTTAACGATTGCTCCGTCACACGCGCGGACCGCGGATCGTTGACGAACGTGCCGTTACGTGAATTCTGATCCTCGATCACCACTCGCCCATTTCTCACGCCTATCCAAACGTGTCGCTTCGAGATGCGCGGATCTCCGATCACGATCTGCGACGAACCACCATCGCGACCGATGAAGTCGCCCTCCGCTTTGACCTCAAACTGTTGTCCTGACAGTGGACCCGAAACGAACTTGATGGATCCGTAGTTTGGTTTGAATGAATCGCCGTCGGCAGTGATCGCGATCGTTCGCGAAAGATCGACGGTCATGCCTTGATCACCTGCGACTACGTGCGGCATTGGCGCGGGTGGTGGTGGAGGTGGCGGCGCGGGAGCTGGCTTTGGATGCGCGTAGGCTGCCGGAGTCGGCAACGGAGCAGGCGGCGCTTCTGCGTGCTTTGGCAGCGGCTTTCCACCGTCCGAAGGACCGACCTTCTTGCGACGTTTCCGCGCGATCACGATGCCTACGATGATGATTATGAGCAGCAATCCGAGTATGAAAAGAAGGCCAACTATGACTGCGACAAGCCAGAACGGAAAACTCGATTTCTCTTTACCTTCAGCCTTCGCCTGCTGGCTGCTTTGGACCAGTCGGTCTACTTCCGAGTGTTGCGGAAATAGTCTCTTTACTTCTTCAAACTTCGGAATCGCCGCCGAGTAATACTGTTTCCAGTAGTTCTCCAAACCTTCGTGATAAACGGTGTCGGTCGGTCCTTCATTGTTCGTGGCGCCCGCGCTCTTCACGTACTCCATCACCGTGTTTGACGGCACTACGAAAGAGAAACCGGAAACTTCCTGTCCATTAACTGTGTCGCCACGAAATGTCAGCAGACCGACTACTTCATTCGCATCGTTGATTACGGGGCCGCCTGAGTTTCCGTGTGTGGCAGCGGTGCTGGTCTGGAGAATCGGAGCGCCGCTACTGGCCTGTTTCTTCGCGGAGATCTTCCCGTCGTTGATCGTCGCTTCAAATGCGGATTTTGCGCTCAACGTGCCGGTGTTGAAAGTGTCGGCAGCGCCTGGGTAGCCAATCACCGTGACGTGATCCTGCAACTGAACCTTGTCAGAGTCGGCGAGTTTAAGAATCGGCGCGTTCTTCACTTCGATCTTGATGATCGCGACGTCCTTACCCTGATCGTTACTCTCGCCCGTCGGTGCGCCGTATTGTTTGATCTCGAAAGGAAACGAACTGCCGTCGGGAATGATCACGTGGTGAAAGAGCTGGAAGCTTTGCAACTGGCTGTATTGATCAATGTACTGCGTGTTCAGTTGTCGCGGATCCTTGCCGTACTGCTGAGCAATCTGTTGCACTAGCTGGATGAACAACGTCTGCTTCGCTTTGTCTTCGCCGTCATGAGTCATCGAGACGACGTGCGCATTGGTTGCGATGTAGCCGTTGGAGCTGATGAAGAAGCCGGAGCCCAGGCCGATGGCTTGAACGTTATAGACCTGCGGGCTGATGCCGGGTGGTTGAAAGAGGATTTGTCCGGCGGCTCCATCAACGATGCGTACTACTGCGGGTTTGCTGTACATCGCCAGGCGCTCGCCATCAGACACCGCTCGCACGACGAACGACCGCTGCATAGGAAGCAGTGTAGCGACCACAAAAAAAGCGCCTGTTGCAACAAAAAGCAGTCTGCGCATAAAGAAGGCTCCTTGGGGGTGATGTTTAGCAGTCAACGATTTCGGTGTGCTTCTAAAGGAATTCAGAACTAAAGTCAATCTAAAGGGCGTAAAGCTTAACACAAAGATTGACCACAAAGACGCACAAAAACAACAAAATGTTTATATGAGTTTTCAGCTTAGTTGTGGGAGAGTTTGCCGTATTGTTAGTGAACGGCTGACGTTAATTAGCCTTTACTTTTGACGATAAATGAACTGGCACGTTGCTTGCTCAAGGTTGAGTAGCTTTGCTCAGTTAGGAGGATAGAAAGCGTGACCAAGAAGATTTGCCTGTTGACGATACTGTCGCTTGCCGCCGCCGGCATCGGCTGGTCGGCCAATCAATCCGCGAACTCCAATGCTACGGATCAGACGACGGCTCAAGCTACTACATCACCTGCTCCGGACAATTCAGAGATCACCACGAGTACCGACGCTCAAGGTAACCGCGTCGAAACGCGAACGTTTCGCGACAACGCGCGCGTGTCGAAAGTTGTAGTCACTACAAACAAGAACGGCACGAAGACCACGCGGGTAACTTCACGCAGCGGTGAAGAACGCGAAGTGAAGACGAATGAGAACGTACTCGAAGCTACCGGCGACAAGGTTGCTGACGCTGCGGGTTTCGTGGCCGCCGCAGGTGAGAAAGCAGCGAACGAGGTAGCCGATAAGGCTGAGGACGTAAAGGACAAGTCCGTCTCGACTACCAAGAAGGTCGGCAGCACAGTTGGCGACAAGGCTGAAGACGCAAAGGATAAGACCGTCTCCACCAGTAAGACCGTTGGCGAAAAGACAGTTGAAGGCGCAAAGAAAGTCGGTAGTACGACTAAGAAGGCTGTGAAGAAAGTCATTCCATAACACTAGCCAGAAAAAGCACAAAGAGCTAGGGGCAGGAGCAGATAGCAGGGGCAGGAGAAACGGTATGTTTCCTGCCCCTGTTTGCTGCTCCTGCTACTGTATTGTGCCTTTTTGTGGCTATACTACGCCTTGGCAAGGAGGATCTTATGGCAGACAGTTCGAGGTTTACGATCATTTGTCCCTGCTGCGAAACAACACTGACGATTGACGCGCAAACCGGAGCCCTCATCTCGCACGAAGAGAAAGCAAAACCGCTGGCTTCGTTCGATGAAATGGTGAAGGGCCTCGGTAAACAGAAACAGATGCGCGAGCAGATTTTCGCGCAGGAGCTGAATTCTATGAAAGACCGCGATCGCATTCTGGAAGAGAAGTTTCAGGAAGCGATGAAGCGGGCTGAAAAAGATAAAGACAAGCCTTATATAAACCCGCTCGACATCGATTAAGACCGGAGAAACTTTTGATGGTTCGTTTTTCTATTCGTTTAATTCTTGGCGCCTGCTTGCTGGTGACCACCCAACTCCTCGCATCAGCACAAACCCGAATGCCACAACTCAAGTTCACGGATCGCACGCTCGCGAATGGACTGCGCGTGCTGGCCGTTGAAGATCATTCGAGCCCGACGGTTGCGATCCAGGTCTGGTATCACGTTGGTTCAAAGGATGATCCGAACCAGCGCAGTGGCTTTGCTCATCTTTTCGAACACATCATGTTCAAGAGTACTAAGAACATGAAGTCGGAGATGATGGACCGGCTTACGGAAGACGTCGGCGGATTCAATAACGCATTTACGAATGACGACGTGACCGTTTACTACGAAGTGGTGCCTTCCAACTATCTCGAGACGCTCATCTGGGCCGAAGCCGATCGCCTGTCAGGACTGAATGTTGACGACGCGAATTTCAAGTCAGAGCGCGACGTCGTAAAAGAGGAATACCGGCAGAGCGTGCTTGCGCCGCCCTATGGCAAGGCCTTTTACCTGCTGCAATCGAAGTCGTTCCAGGAACACCCTTACAAGCGCCCGACCATTGGCAGCATAGAAGATCTTGATGCCGCGTCGCTCCAGAATGTGCAGGACTTCCATTCGACTTATTACCGGTCTGACAATGCGACGCTCATAGTTGTTGGTGATTTCGATCCGAAACAACTCAATGGCTGGGTCGATAAGTACTTCGGTCCCATCGCAAAACCATCGCGGCCACTGCCGCGCGTTAACGTGAAGGAACCGCCGCGCAAGAGTGAGATTCGTGTAACCGAGTATGGCCACAACGATCTTCCTGCGGTGGGGTTCACGTATTTGACCGCGAAGCTTTCGGATCCGGACGCGGATGCACTGCGCGTCGCGAACGCGATTCTTTCGGCGGGCGAATCGTCTCGACTCTATCACGCCCTCGTATACCAGCAGCAGATCGCTGCGGAAGTATTATCCGACGAGAATTCTCTCGAGGATGCGGGGCTCTTCATCATGGGTGCGATCCTGTCCGAAGGAAAGAAACCCGAAGACGCTGAGAAGTCGCTGCTGGCGGAGGTTAAG
>DATEWS010000244.1:0-7273 GCA_035257785.1 Pyrinomonadaceae bacterium | reverse complement strand
GTCCTCGGCCGTCAGAGTAAGAGTTGGATCAGGCTCACTTGATGTAAGAAAGCCAATAATAGTCTTCTTGTTCCCGATGTCCCGGCCATTCGTGAGAATAAACTCATCGGCGACAAGGCGTTCGGTCTTCGCGATATCCCTTTGCAAGTACGCCTCACGTTGTTCTCGCTCGGCTTTCAGAACTTCTTGCGTCGCCGCGTCCTGTGCAGCCGTCTGAGTGCGCGCCGTCTGGCCGAGAGTGAGACCCGGTACCGCAATTGTTGCCACAGCGATCAAAAGAATACTTTTTGTGATTAGCATAGTTAGGTTCCTTTGCTGTATCTCATCGCGGTTTGATAATGATGACGGAATCCATGTTACCGTTCCCGTCGTCTTCAGTGGCGGAGTTGGCTGGATCGTTTAGACCTACACCATCGACGAGGAACTTATAGGTGTACTTGCCGGGCGTTAAATCAATTCGGCAAACCCATCCGTCATTCTCTCTCGCGCAGTAGTTCTTAGTCTGAATCCAGTCGTTGAACGATCCGTAGATCGCCACGGCCTCCGCGTCGGTGTGTCCTCGCAAAGTGAAAGTCGTGTTGCCGGTACTGGGCACTGGCGGCGGCATCTTTCTCAACATCGCGTCTGCGTGACCACTATTTAGAGTGAGGCCGGTAACAGTGCCTTTATTATCTTTGATGAAGTCGAGGCGCAGATCTGGAATCTCGCTGTCATAGAATCTCGAGTTGGACGCCGGCACGAGCTGGCGCGGACTCAGGGTTGAAGGCTTAACCCACAAAGAACCATCCTTCACGCTGACGTATAATACAAAGTCGTGCGCGAACTTCGGATCGATCTCATATCTGCCGATGTACTGTTGCAACAGCGCGGTAGCCACCTTGACTTGCGCTGCCGCGAGCGCGTTCCGAGTAAGTGCTGACGGCGTGACCACGTGTTTATTGCCGGCAGAAATCTTCGGCGCCGGTTTGATACCGACGAGCGCTATCAGGTGACTCGCCAGCGTCCCTCGCCAATTAAGCAAAGTGTGGTTTCCGTTAAATTCTGTGAAGTGGACCGCGTATCCTTTACTCTGCAACGTGTCTCTCAAATTGCGGTTAGCCGCGAGCATGGTAGGCTGTACCACGGGCGTGGGAACAAAAGGACGCCACCACCAGGTCCCTTCCATCAGTCCAGCTTCGAAGGAAAAGCGCAAAGGCAAACGCGGGCTCGCAGCAAACTGGCGGTTAAGCCATTCCCACTGCTTTTCACCCTGGGGCTTCCATGCAAAAGCACCTGACTGAGAAAGCACGTTGCCGAACACCTCTGAATGCTTGAGCCCTACGAAAGCCGCCTGCAATCCGCCCTGACTCGAGCCTCCGATAATTGTCTGCTCAGGACGGTCGGTCGCGTGGTAGTTAGCGCGTGCCCAGGGAACGATCTCCTGAGCCAAAAAGTCGGCGTATGTTGGATTGCAGGACAATTCGGGCATGCGCTCGGGGTTATCTACCATCACGGCGACAAGCGGAGGGATCAGGCCCGCTGCAATCAAATTATCGAGAGTGGTTGCTACCCGCGCCGTGTTTACGTAAAGACCGCCGTCACTAAGAACCAGCAAACCGTAAGGCTTTTTGTTAGTCGAAAAGCCGTACGGCGTGTAAATCCAAATTGGACGCTCATTGCCCAGAATTTTGCTGGTGAATTTGTCGCGCCGCACTTGTCCAGTAGGAACTCTCGGATGGACGACGCTCCAACTTTGCGGCTCGGCCCCGGGCAGTTCCACTGCCGAAAAGGAAATCACTTCATACGGGTTCAATTCGTTCCAGCGTTCGATGTCCTGAAGCGGATTCAATGGGTCATTCCGTACGACTTGCGCGAAGCGGTCAACTCCGCCCCACTCTTTTGGCTCGGGTAGATTTGTTGCGAGTTGATAGGTGAAGCGCGCGCCCTTCTGAAGCCGAAATGTTTTGTACCACAAGTCAGTGTCGAGCAGTCGCACCATCGGCTTACTCACGTCACCGAGGCGAAAGACGAAAACGTTTTTCGTCTCTTCCCTGGCTCGCCAAAGCATCGTGACGAGCATCTCTTGATCGCTACCCGCCGCGGGCTCAATTATCGGCGCACCTTGTTTGCTAATTTCCTTCCAGAACTCATCAAGCGCGATCCGATCACCTGAGATAAGCCGATCACGCAGGGCCAGCAAACGCGGGCTCGATGGCTGGTCATTGACTGTTTCCGATTTTGCCTGATCGATCAATGTTGCAGATACGGGTACGTTTGTTGCCAGACTCGCGGTCATAAGCAGCAACGTAAACACACGTGTAACGATCCGAGATGCAAAGCTAACGAGCATATTCGGCCCTTTCAGTAGTTAGTTAGTTAGAAGTGCGGTGTTTAAGACTTGAACACTCGCTCAACCGGTGTGCGTCCCTGTTCATCAAAAGCCGTGATTTGAGCGGAGGGCGCGTCCGACATATCACTCGTCAATCTGTTGTTGGCGCGGAACAACTCGCTGGGGGCTGGGAGCATGCCGTTCACATGTTCGCTGTCTGAACGCCGTTTTGATTGGGCGCGCCGAACGACGATGAATAGATAAGTCAAAACAGCGATGGCGATTAACTGGCGCATGACACCTGTGAAGCTGTGATGTGGAACGTTCACCGCCCACAGCGCAGCCAGACCCGCCAGAACCGCGATGGTGATGTGCAACGCCATTCTCAAACGGGTGGAATCGAAGGGTAAGCTCCGTCGGATTTCACAACAGTTATCTCTAACCCGCTCGAAGTCACCGAAACTTTCCAACGCCGCCCGTCGTGCGTCGTCGGGCTTCATTCCGTTCTCAATGTTGGCTCGTGTTCGCATTTCAATATGGAAGCGCAATTCAGTTTCAACCTCGCGCACCGTCTCGTCGGGGCGCCGCCAGGCGCAAATGAACTTTTTCGTGGTTTTGATCCGGAACATACTGATCCCCCTTTTACACCGCACGCAGCGCCTTGATCGTTGCGCCTGCAAGCCGCTCCCAATTCTCCTCTTCGATGATTAGCTGCTTCCGACCCGCGCGCGTCAGCTTGTAGAACTTCGCGCGCTGGTTGTTTTCCGAAACGTCCCACTCCGACTCGATCCACCCGCGCTGCTCGAGTCGGTACAGTCCGGGATATAGCGATCCTTCCTCGACCTTAAGAGCGTCCCCCGAAATTTGTGCGATGCGTTGACCGACTCCGTAACCATGGAGAGCGCCAAGCGAAAGAGCTTTGAGGATCAACATGTCCAGCGTCCCCTGCAGCAGGCTGCCTTTAGCTTTGGGCAAAATGGATAACCTCCTAGATAATCTAGGCCCAGCATACCACGGACTACCCAGACTGTCTAGGGGCTGTGGTTAGACCTGTTTTGATGTACAGTTGTCGCACTCACGTTGCGAAATCGAGATTTGACAGCCAAACGTGTTCGATAAAGGACAACAGATGAAGAGAACCAGCGCGCAAATAGTGATGGCCATTGTCACCTTCCTAACTGTGACAGGGTTGTACGCGCAGAATGGACAAAAACCAGCCTACCTTAATCCCGACTTGCCCGCGCAACAGCGAGCGGAAGACCTCGTGCGGCGCATGACGGTTGAGGAAAAGGTCACGCAACTGGTGAATCAGTCGCGCGCGATTCCGCGGCTGAATGTCCCGGACTACGACTGGTGGAGCGAAGCTTCGCACGGAGTTGCAACGCAGGGCACTACTGAATTTCCGAATCCCGTTGGTTTGGCGGCGACGTTCGACGTGGATGCAATCCATCGCATGGCTGTCGTAATCGGGACTGAGGGTCGAATCAAATACGCACAAGGTATGCGCGACGGGCACAGCGACATATTCGAAGGTCTCGATTTCTGGGCGCCTAACATCAACATCTTTCGTGATCCACGCTGGGGACGCGGTCAGGAAACGTTCGGAGAGGATCCTTTCTTAACCGCGCGAATGGGCGTCGCTTTCGTGCGCGGGATGCAGGGTGATGATCCGAAATACTACCGCGTCATTTCAACTCCAAAACACTTCGCCGTACACAGTGGGCCCGAGCCATCCCGGCACAAGGACGACATCAAAGTTAGCAAGCACGATCAGTTAGACACGTACCTTCCCGCGTTTCGGGCGACCGTAACGGAGGGCAGAGCTGGCTCAGTCATGTGCGCCTACAACAGCATCAATGGACAACCAGCATGTGTGAACGAGTTCTTGTTGCAGGACCAGTTGCGCAACAAGTGGAACTTCCAGGGTTACGTCGTTTCGGATTGCGAAGCCGTTGTCAACATCTTCCGCGACCATCACTTTACAAAGACGCAGGCCGAAGCATCCGCACTGGCATTGCAACGCGGTATGGACAACGAGTGCATCGATTTCTCGAAAGTAAACGATGACCACGACTACAGGCCATACCTCGACGCGTATCGCCAGGGCATTCTGAAAGAGAGTGAGATCGACAGAGCACTCATCCGACTGTTCACAGCCCGTATGAAACTCGGAATGTTCGATCCACCTGAGTTAGTTCCGTATGCGAACATTGACCCGAAGAAACTCGATAGTGCTGAACACCGCGCGCTGGCGCGCGACATTGCGAATAAGTCGATGGTGCTGCTGAAGAATGATGGCACTCTGCCGCTAAAAAAAGGGGCGACCAGAATCGCTGTAGTCGGACCACTCGCAGACCAAACCAGGTATCTGCTCGGCAACTACACGGGCACTCCAACCCACACGGTCTCTGTATTGGAAGGACTGAAATTGGAGTTTCCCGAAGCGCAAATCAAGTTTGTCGCTGGGACGCAGTTCCTGCGTAAAGACGGACTCCCAGTTCCACCTTCGGTCTTTACGACGGCAGAAGGAAAGCCGGGGCTCACTGAAGAGTTTGCGACCGGACAACTGTTCGGAGGGAAGCCGACCGTACTCGCCACCCGCTCGGTTAGTTCGGTTGATTTGAAGGGCGCTGACATTCCTTCGGAGGCTGCGCACAAATCTTCATTGCTGGTTCAGTGGAACGGCTTCCTCACCCCGACGGAGAGCGGGGAGTTCCGCATGGGTTTGCGCTTTCAGGGGGGCTTCGCAAGCGTGTTCGTCGACGGGAAGCAAGTTGCGCAAGGATGGGGCGGCGGTAGCGAAGTGGAGTCGAAGGTCGGGCGCGTTCATCTTGAACAAGGGAAGAAGGTCTCGATTAAGATAAATTACGCGATCGGAAATGGAGAGCTGAAACTGGCGCAGTTGATCTGGTCCAAGTATGACCCAAGGCCGAGCAGGGACGCGATCGAAGCGGCTAAGAACTCGGACGTCGTAATCGCTGTTCTTGGTATCACCAGTGAACTCGAAGGCGAAGAAATGCCTGTTGACGAGGAAGGCTTCAAGGGCGGCGACCGAACGAGTCTTGATCTGCCTGGGCCGGAACAGGAATTACTTGAGGCCGTGTCAGCTACAGGAAAACCTGTCGTTCTTGTGCTTGCCAATGGAAGTGCGCTATCCGTGAACTGGGCGAAGCAACATGTGAACGCGATTCTCGAATCGTGGTATGCGGGAGAAGAAGGCGGCGCCGCGATTGCAGAAACTCTTTCCGGAAAGAACAATCCGGCCGGACGACTTCCTGTCACCTTCTACACCGGCGTCGATCAGTTACCGCCGTTCGCAGATTACTCGATGAACCTTCGCACTTACCGGTACTTCAAAGGCGCACCGCTTTTTCCCTTCGGATATGGACTGAGCTACACGGCGTTCTCTTACAGTGGTCTAACTCTTCCGAAGATTCCAATTAAGGCCGGCGATCCACTCGCCGTGGAAGTAACGGTCACCAACATTGGCAAGCGTGAGGGAGACGAAGTGGCCCAGGTTTACCTCAGTTTCCCGAACGTCGCGGGGGCGCCGCTGCGTGCGCTACGTGCATTCCAGCGCATTCACTTGAAGCCTGGAGAAGCGCAGAAGTTGCGGTTCGAATTGAATGAGCGCGACCTCAGCATGGTGAGTGAAGCGGGTGAGCCGATTATTCCAGAAGGACGCTATTTCGTTTCGGTCGGCGGAGGACAGCCCGATACCGGAGCGGCGACCATCGCCGGAAAGTTCGAGGTAAAAGGAACCAAAAAGCTTCCCGAGTAGGTGGTAAGAATCCTCGCTTAGCGACATCGAGTCTCAAAACAGAGATGGTCGCTGAAGAACCTCAGCACGTGATTCTGAAAACGATCGGCTACTTTGCTGGTGTGAGTTCCCTGGTACTGTTCAAAGCTATTTGCGATTCCATACTTATCAAGCACCTCATGCAGTTTGGCTGTGTCTGCGCTTAGACCATCCTGGTCACCAACGTCGAGGGCGATTCCCCGATACTGGCGAAGACTTGAGATGTATTGATCGACAAACGCCAGCGGCGCATTGGCAACCCACCTCGCAAGAACGCCTGGTTGCGTCTCACCATCCTTGGTCGGTAGATCAAGATACAGCGGAGGATTGTTAGGATTCGGTGACCACGCGGCGGCGCTAGCCAGTGTGGCGCGAGCACCAAAAGAGAGTTTTGCGGATTCGTCAGGCGTCTTCACGGCTTCGAGAGTCTTTGCCAGGTCTGAGTTCTGCGGCAGCGAAATTCTTGGTGACAAACAGCACGGGCTCATGATGTACAAGCTACCGAAAACATCTGAGTGCTTCATCCCGATTCGCGTCGCGCCATAACCTCCCATGGAATGACCAACTAGACCACGGCTCATTCGATTTGGAATTGTGCGATAGTGTTGGTCGACGAACGCGACAACATCGCGTGCGATGAAATTTTCAAAATCACCCACCGTCACTGAACTCGAATACATCGAACCATTGTGTAGTGTCTTCGCATCAGGCACGACAACGATCATCTCTTTAGCACCAAGCGCGAATGCACCTTCTATTGTTTGTGGAACGTGAATCTCTTTGGTCCATTGTTCAGCGCCGATCGAGTAGCCGTGTAGCGCGTAGACGACCGGGTATCGTCGGCGTTTGTCTTTCGCGTAGCTTGGTGGAAGAAACACGAATACATCGCGATCAACAGCGTTCTTTTCCAGGTTTCCTTCGAGTGCTGCCCCGCGTATTTTTATTCGTTCGACTGTTACAGGCTTTGCGTTCCGGACGGCGGGAGGCACTTCAGTTTGAACCTGTGCGAAAAGTTGAGGTGCCAGTGCGGCGGCTATAGTCAGTACAGCCAGGCAAAAGTGATTTTGGGTCATTGCGCGTTTCATAGAGTGGCGGCCACAGAGTGCTACGAGATTGATATGACGCTTACAGATTTCGGATCGAGTTTGATGATCAACTTGCCGTTT
>DATEWS010000243.1:0-16838 GCA_035257785.1 Pyrinomonadaceae bacterium | reverse complement strand
GGGCGGCACCGCTGCTGTAAGTGATAACTCAACACAGACGAATGCTCCCGTATTGAAGCCAGTGTTCTAGCCGCAAATGAACGCGGATAAACGCAGACCTGATTTTATCCGCGTTGTTCTGCGAAAATTCGCGGTCCCACCATCGCGGGTAAACGCACTCTTAAGATAGCGCCACTTCCGGATTCGCGATTCGTGGCCGAAACAGTTCCGCCATGAAGCTCAACGAGGTGCCTCACGATCGCCAACCCCAATCCCAGTCCACCGTGCTTCCGCGTGCTTGATCCATCCGCCTGGCTGAATCTTTCGAAGATGTGCGGTAGAAACTCCGGCGGCACGCCCGGGCCGCTATCCTCAATTCTGACTTCCGCGAGGGAATCGTTGCGCTCGAGATAGACGTCGATCAAACCACCAGGCGGCGTGAACTTCACTGCATTCGCCAAGAGATTCCAGAACACCTGTTGCAGGCGCTCCACATCAGCCCGAACGATCGAATCCGGCGCTTCGATGTGCGTGCTGATAGTGATCTCTTTGGCTTCAGCGGCCGGACGCACCGCATCAATCGCCGCCTGAATCACGAGCAACAGATCAACCGGCTGAGTGCTGATGCGTAACTTGCCTGTGACGATACGCGACACGTCGAGCAGGTCTTCGATGATCTGTCGCTGCGCCGCGGCATTGCGTTCGATGACTTCCACAGCGTGCGATGCCCCCTCTGCGTCAAGTTGTCCGGAACGAAGCAACTTGGACCATCCCACCACCGCATTCAGCGGCGTGCGCAACTCGTGCGAAACAGTAGCAAGAAACTCTTCCTTCAAGCGGCTTGCCTCTTCCGCCTGCTGACGTGCGTGACTCTTTTCTGCTTCAGCTTTGCGCCGCTCAGCCGTGACCGCAGCGGCAAGTAACGTCATCAATGAACTAGTTCCCACAAATGACATCAATAACAAGAGGGTAACGTTCGTGTTGTCTTGAACGAATGGACCATACCGATGTTTCGCGCCCCAAACAGCGAGTCCTGCCATCAACACGATCGCAGTCGTGACGATGCGCTGATCAAATTTCACCGCGGCCCACAACAGACAAGGCAAACACAAATACGCGAGCGGATAAGTCTTAACCGGTCCGGGAAACCAACCGGCAAAAACGATCAGCACCACAATCAACAGCAACACAAACAGACTAGCCAGCTCGGGAATTTCGCGCCTATCAATCTTTCTAGATGAGCTCCACGAAAGCAGAAACGGGGAAACGATTAGCGCGCCAAAACCGTCACCCATCCACCATGTCAGAAAGATTGACAAGAAATGATTCCGCTCATTCGCATCGTTGAGACACAAACTCAAACTTCCGATCGTCGCGCTCACGACGGGCGCCAGCACTGCTGCATAGACGATAAAGATCATCACGTCGCGTACAGAGTCGAACGATCTTCGCCAGCGTTTCGATCGATGCAACAGAAACCAGGCGATGACCGCCTCGAGCGTGTTTCCAGTGGCGATGCTGACTGCGGAAACGACGGAGATGCTGGTAGGTAAGTTCGCAGCGAGCGCGCCGATAAAAACACCCGGCCAAACACGACCACCGAAGATCAGGAGGGCGGCAATCGCGATGCCCGTCGGCGGCCAAACAGGCGTGACATTTCGGTGGAGTGTAGCGAGTGAAAGTCCGAGTTCGGCGCCTGCGAAGTAGACGATTGCGACGAGCAAACTGAGAGCAATCGGGGGCAACGAACTGCGTTTCATGGAGTGATTCAGGGGACGATCCGGGCTCGGCCAGAGTCTACGCCTGACTGTTCAGGATGCAAAGCAGAAAAGAAAAAAGCGCGGCGGTTTTTGCCGTCCGCCGCGCCAACTATACCCACAGGAGGAAAGGGGTATTCAACGCTTCAAATTATAGAGCATCTGTAAAGAGGTAGCAATGTACGCAACCGCACGAAAATGTCTTCCCAAGGGACACCAAGGAATGACAAACACCTACTATTTATCTTGAACAATATTCGCGTCGGACAGTGGCGGTTCCGTATGTGCTAAGATTTGCTTGCTTCCCTCGAACAAACGAAACGCCCCCCGTGCAGTCGCGTTGAAGATCTCTTAACAAGACCATGGCCACACTCGACACAATCGTAATCGGAGCTTCGGCTGGAGGTGTTCAGGCACTAACAAAACTCGTTGCCGATCTGCCGGCCAATCTACCTGCCGCTGTTTTCATAGTGCTTCACATTCCGGCGAACAGTCCCAGTTTGCTGCCGGCGATTCTTGCTCGTGATGCAAAGCTACAGGTGGACCATGCGAAGGATGACGAACCCATCCGGCAAGGCAGAATATATGTTGCTCCACCGGATCAGCATCTATTGATCGAAGCTGGACGCGTCAAACTCGTTCATGGTCCAAAAGAGAACCTGCATCGTCCTTCAATCGACGCGCTCTTCCGTTCGGCGGCACGTTGGGCCGGTCCACGCGTGATCGGAGTTGTTCTCACGGGAGCTCGAGACGACGGCACGGCAGGAATGCGCGCGATAAAACTACGCGGAGGGACTACGATTGTTCAGGATCCTACAGACGCCCCGTTCCCCAGTATGCCAATGAATGTTATGCAGGAAATCCGGGTCGATTACTCACTAAAGCTGGGTGAGATCGCGCCGTTGCTGAACCAACTCTCCCGCACAACAGCCGAAGAGGAAGGAAGGTACCGTGTGCCGGATCAAGTCGAGATCGAAGCAAGGATTGCACAACAGGAAATGGAAGCCGACGAGCTGATCGCCAGTGTTGAGCGCCTGGGAAAGGTATCAAAACTTACCTGCCCTGACTGTCATGGCGCTCTGTGGGAGATCGACGATAACGAGCTACTGCGTTATCGCTGTCACGTCGGACATGCTTTCTCCGCCGAGGCTCTCAACGACGGTCAATCACAAATGCTGGAGGTAGCGCTTTGGTCTGCGGTCAGAGCGCTCGAAGAACAGATGATTTTGGCGCGGCGCATCGTGGAACGCTCGCGCAAGGCGAACCAGCAACGCGCAGCAATGGCGTTTGAAAGACGCGCCCGGGAAGCGGAAGAGCACAGTTCAATGATTCGCCGATTGTTGCTTGCCGGAGAGAAAGGTGATATAGGCGAGGAGGTAATACAAGCCAACGACTGAATCGATTTTCCATCCGCTCTTCGAACATGCTCCCGGTGGATCGTCCCTTCAATCTGTTCCCACGTTAGTTATGAGGTCTTGCGCAAACTCATATGAGTGAATCTTTAGAATCTGAACACCGCGGTGAAGATCTCGTCGTAGTTGGTTCTTCCGCCGGCGGCGTCGGCGCCCTTTCCACGTTGGTAAGCACGCTCAATAAATCATTCCCGGCGCCGATTGTTATTGCCCAGCATCTCGACCCGCAACGTCCCAGCCAACTGGGATCAATTCTCGAGCGGCGTAGTGTCTTACCTATCGTCGTGGTCAGCGAAAATCCACCGACAGCTTTGGAGAAAGGCAAAATTTACGTGGTGCCTGCCAACCGGCACGTAAGAATCAGCGACGGCCACGTACATCTCGAAGGGGATCACGCAGATCGTCCTAAACCGTCGGTGGATATGTTGTTGTCGAGTGCAGCGGAAGCCTATGGCGAACACCTGATCGCAGTAATTCTGACCGGTTCGGGATCAGATGGCGCTGCGGGAGCCGTTGACGTAAAGGACGCGGGCGGCGTTGTCATCATTCAAAATCCGCAAACTGCGGCTTATCCGTCGATGCCTCTTTCATTGCCGCCGACAGCAGTCGATCACGTGGTTGAAATGGAACACATCGGGCCGCTGCTGCACGATCTCCTGAAGGGCCTGAGCCTGCCGATAACAGCCAAGGCGGATGATCCGCTGCGCGACCTGCTTAGCCAGGTAAGCGCACAAACGAATATCGACTTCCGCAACTATAAGTCCTCTACCATCCTTCGCCGTATCGGCCGGCGCATGGCCGTTACTCATAACGGGAATATCCGGGATTATGCGGATTACCTGCGCACTCACCCTGACGAGGTTCGAGAGCTCGTTAAAGCATTTTTGATCAAGGTAACCGGATTTTTCCGCGATCCGGAAGCGTTCGATTTTATTAAACTCAATATCATCCCCACCTTAATTGATCGCGGTAAAGACAATGGCCACACGCTGCGAATCTGGTCCGCCGGGTGCGCCACGGGCGAAGAGGCCTATTCGCTCGCACTGTTGATTGCGGATCAGCTGGGTCCGGATTTCCCCGAATGGAACGTGAAGGTTTTTGCGACCGATTTAGCCGCGGATGCCATCTCCTTCGCGCGTCGCGGGCTCTATCCTGAGAACGTGCTGAAGAATTTGCCGGACGATTACCAACAGCGGTTTTTCGAACCTGTAGATCAAGGGTTCCGCGTTTCAAAGGCATTGCGACAGGTGGTGATCTTTGGCCAACAGGACATTAGCCGCGGCGTTCCTTTTCCTCGTATCGATCTGGTTACCTGTCGAAATCTTTTGATTTATCTGAAGCCGGACCTCCAGCAGATCGTGCTGGATCTGTTTGCCTATTCATTACACCAGTCACGTGGTTTTCTTTTCCTCGGAAAGGCGGAAACCACGCGTCCGACAAAAGCAACTTTTGAGCTCGTCAACAAGAAATGGAAAATATATCGCTGTATGGGTGGTCCACTTGGTTTCCCGTTATACGAAGGAATCACACAGCCGGGTAGTGCCGCTAATTCCCTGGCGCGAACCGCGGCGCCGGGCCATCGGTCCGACCGTTATTCCCGCTCACGAGCTAACACAGGCGGACATCGAGATTGCACAACTGCGCCGCGTTAACGAAACAATGCTTCGTTATACCAACATCGCCGTCGTGATCATTGATTCACAGTACCATATCCTCACCATCAACTCGGCCGCGCGGCGCCTCCTTGGCATTCGCGACATCGCCTACGACCAGGACTTCCTCCATACCGTTCGCGGCTTGCCTTACCAGGAGGTGCGCCGGGCAATCGATACCTGCTTTCGCGAACACACCACTACCACGCTACAGGAACTGGAGTTGGACCAGTCGTCGGAAGGCTCCGGCAGGTATGTGACTTTTACCATCATGATCATGCAAGTGGAGCAAGGCGCGCCGGAACTTGCCGTCATTAGCGCGCACGACGTGACCGATCAAGTACAACTCAAAAAACGATTCGAAGCCGTGCAGCGTGAACACGGCGAACTGGTCGGCGAGTTGAGCGCCGCCAACAAACGTCTCGGCACGATGAATAAAGAACTTCAGGACGCCAATGAAGAATTACAGGCAGCTAATGAAGAGTTAATGCTGACCCAGGAAGAACTACAGGCTACGAACGAGGAGTTTGAAGCAACCAACGAAGAATTACAGGCCACCAACGAAGAGCTCGAGACCAACAACGAGGAGCTGCAAGCAACTAACGAAGAGTTGCAAACTACCAATGATGAACTGACCGCACGAACTATTGAACTGCAAGAGTTGACGAAGCAGTACCGCGTGGAACAATTGCAGCTCTCAGTACTACTGGAGAGGTTTCCTCATTACGTGATGGTGCTGGATGCGGAGGATCTCACCATTCAGGCAGTAAATCCGGCCTATAGACAACTGCTGGGTAGCCGCGCTGTACTCGGCCTGCCGTTAACTGAAATTCTTCACGGCCCCGAAGTGAACGATCTGCTGGAAGTGCTCCAAACCGCCGTCAGCGAAGTACAGTCGCAGACCGTTGGTCCAATTCTGGCAAGCGTGGATTCAGAGCATAATTCAACCCGATATGTCCACACAGTGGTGCCGATTTCCGACGCCACTGGTTCAAATGTTACACGTATATTTATTTATAGCGAGAAGGCTGAGCGGACCGGGGGGGGGTAGCGAATAAGGTTGTAGCACTCACAGACCATCTGCTCGAGTACTTCACGATTGACAATGTGTAGTTGACCGCGGCGATAACCGATCCCTTTCATCTCTTGCAGCATTCCCGCCGCTACAGTGATTCCGGCACGCCGCGCACCCACTCTGGAAGCAATCATCTCCTGCGTCAGGTTCAATTTGTTTCCCCCGACACGATCGTGCATCATCAGTAGCCAACAGCTTAGTCGTTCGAGGATGGTGTGCCGCGTGTTGCAAACGCAGCGCTGCGAGACTTGAGTCACCAGGGATCGATAAGCATCGAGAAAAGCCTTGAGAGCGATTTCGTTATGGACGAATATTTTCTCGACAGTCTTTTTGTCGATCTGAATTGCGTTACCGCCGATCGTTACCCAGATCCATTGTCGTGAGCGTCCGCTGCCGAGAATCGACGAGATACCAACCACACTATCATTACCGATCATTTCAGTTTCAATCGTCGTTCCATCCTCCATGATGGCCAGGCCCGAAGCAACTGAGTTGAGAGGGAAATAAAGGTGGTCCACCTGGTCGCCAAGTTCATAAAGAACCTGGTTGACCGTGAGCGGCGCCACTCTAAGTTCAGGCAACAAAGACTGGGCAATACTGGGCACGCCGAGAAGCTGGTCGAGCAACTCATTCTGGGAAGCTATGCTCGCTGCAACTTGGTCTTTTCGATCTACCAAATACGAGTGAAAATTAATACTCATTCCCGCATACTCCAAATCCGCATTAGAGACTCGGGCGATTAGGTGATGGGGGGCAAACCTAGAAACACGTGAATTGTACGCTCATTGTTCGGACCCGTACAGTTCAACCGACTAAAAGTCGCGCAAGGTGTTATACAGATGTTTTGCGCTCACTTCGTACTAAGGAATTCCCTGATTTTAAACTGTTCGTGAGCGTACTGACACCATTGGTCTAAGAGAATAAATTACGCTCACACAACAAGCAGGGTGGCCGCGGCTGACATATCCTTCCCGACTGACCTTGAGAATTATATGTCGGCCCGGCCTTTTCCGAGCGGCTCATTTAATCCCGAGGACAATCCAGGAATTCTTTCGTACCGAGCAGGGCTATGCAAATCCCAAATACCCCCCGTGTCCTCTATATTGAGGATCATGACGATACGCGCGAGTTAGTCACTCTGGTGCTCGAACAAAGAAGCTTCGAAGTAGTGACAGGCTCGACGATCCAGAGTGGAATCGCACTCGCCGCCTCGCAGGATTTTGACCTTTACTTGTTGGATTCGTGGTTGCCGGACGGATCCGGTTTGGATCTCTGCCGTCGAATACGTGAGTTTGATAAAGTCACACCGATTCTCTTCTACTCCGCCGCCGCTTACGAAATTGATAAAGATCTGGCAATAAACTCCGGCGCACAGGCGTATTTGATCAAACCAAGCCAGCCATCGGAACTCTGCAACCTCGTTGTCTCATTGATCGAAACCCATCGTCGTAGTTACCACCACATCGCGGTGTGATCCGCGTTTTGGATCCGTGTAACCCGTGTTCCATTTACCGGCCAGATGCGCCACAACAGCAAATCTGATAACCACAAACAAATAATCGTAACTAGAGTCAACACCAGCCAGAAGCTCCAATACGAATGAAACGCGCGTTCCCATCCGGGCTGAATCGCATGAGCGAGGTTTACGTTCAGCGCCGGCGCGCTAACGAACCGTGACGCGAGTTGGACCACCAGATACCAGCCAAACGCCCAGCGCCAGGAAGTACGATCCATACCGTACTGAGTCAGCGCAACCATCGCCACCACCAGTCCGCCAACGTGAGCCAGAAACGAACTGAGAAACACTTCCCACACCAGCACGACATACAGGAACCAGATCAGTAACCCGGGAAGCGTCCAGATTGCCGCCAGCCGTACGATGACGGGCTTCTCCAGAAAGAGTCCCATGGCCAGCAGCAAGTTGCCGATGTTACACATCCACATCAGATTGCCGAGCTCTTTACGTTTCCAGTAATGGACGGCCTGGGCAACGAAGAAAATCAGCGGAAGTATGCCCAACAGGCGAAGCTTTGTGCGTGGGGAAAGATTCATGCTTCAGTCAGTCTTTCGCGCTCAAGAATAGCAGCTATTTGAAAAAAACAGCGAGACTGCTTTCGCCGCCGAGCGGCTTTGTGGTAAGAATCAGTCGCGAAGCACTCGGAAGTTATGAGCTCTCTGGAAGACCTCCTCAACAAATCAATTCCCGAACTGAGCGAGCTGTTTGTGCGGCGGCAACGGCCTGTACCTAAAGGTTTACTTGAAGCTCTCGAAGTTGATAAGCGACACGGCGCGCACCAACTCGCGAAACGTATTCGTAGCCGCTATAAAGACAATCGCTCCGAAGGCCAACGTCTTCACTTCCTGCTGCGCTTTGAGATCGACCTGTGGGCCCAAGGCTATGGAATGATCGCGGGCGTCGACGAAGCGGGCATGGCGCCCCTTGCGGGACCCGTCGTCGCAGGCGCCGTCATCCTGCCGCAGAACTACAAACTTCGCGGTCTTAACGACTCGAAGAAGATTCTCGATCCTGAGAAACGCGATGAACTCGCTCTTCAGATCAAACAGGACGCAGTCTGTTGGTCGGTTGGCGTGGCAGAAGTTGAAGAGATCGACAAGATCAACATCTATCACGCAGGACTGCTCGCGATGCAGCGAGCAGTGGAGGGATTGTCTGCGCATCCTGATTTCATCCTCGTAGACGCCCGCAGGATTCCGAACTGTCAAACGCCGCAACGCGGGATCATTCGCGGCGACGCACTCTCAGCGAGTATCGCAGCTGCGTCAATCATCGCGAAGACCACGCGCGATGCTCACATGCTCGAGATGGACCAGCTTTACTCCGGCTATGGACTCGCTACTCACAAAGGTTATCCCACTCCCGAACACTGTCGCGCGTTGAAAGATCTCGGAGCACTCCCGATTCATCGGCGCAGCTTCGCGCGCGTGCGACAGGCGTTGGGCCTCGATCCGATCCAGCCTGATCTATTCGCCCTGGATCCCGTCGTCGAGGAAGAGTTTCCGCAAGAGATGACAATGGAAACTTCTGCGTGACACTTAAAGAATCACTTTAGCGTCTACTAGCCGCAATGGCTTCCTTAACCGAGTACAAGAAGAAGCGGAAGTTTGATAAGACTCCCGAGCCTGGTCCAACGAAGAAGCGCACGCGCACCGGGCGTTTGTACGTCATCCAAAAGCATCGGGCCACGCAACTGCATTATGACTTTCGACTCGAGGTCGATGGTGTGTTGAAGTCGTGGGCCGTACCGAAAGGACCATCACTCGATCCGAAGGTGAAGCGACTCGCGATGCAGGTTGAAGATCATCCGGTTGACTATGCGAAGTTTGAAGGCGTGATACCGGAAGGCGAGTACGGCGGCGGCACTGTGATGGTTTGGGATTACGGCACGTACAAACCGGAAGAGACGGATGATGTCGAAGCGTCGCTGCGTAAAGGTGATTTCAAATTCACGCTCGAGGGCGAGAAGTTAAAGGGGTCGTGGGTGCTGGTGCGCACGCGCGGCGAGCGACAGTGGTTGCTGATCAAGCATCGTGATTACTACACGACTGAAGAAGACGTGACGGAGCTCGCGCCTGTTTCAATACTCACGCGACGTTCGCTCGCCGAGATTGCGGAAGACGAAGGCGGGAACATCAGGAAAGCCGCGACGGGCGATCCAAAAAAGATCCCACACCGCACCGGCGTCAAGCGCCGCAAGAAAGGCGCGAAAGCAAAAGTCTGGCACAGCAATAGGGCAAGCTGAGCCACAGATTACACGGATGAAGATCGGATTGATGTCCGTGTTATCCGCGGCTAAATCAATCCTCGGTACGACAACTCTCCTTCTACAATTCTCGCAGCAGAAGTAAATGGATGTTCTTCCGTTTTCTTTTCATCGATGATGTGGATGACCGTATGTCCTTCGGCTTTCAGATAATCAGAGATCAGACTGCGATGACATCGCCACCACACTGCTTCTGCACACATGAACGCCGTACGCTCATTTGCCGCGACCTCAAGTAATTCTTCAACTCCACGTCGAAACTCTTCAGTCTCCATGTGGTCCGCATACGCTCGAAACGACGCATTCCTCCACGCCGTGTTATGCGAGTCGGCGCGCGGCTTCCTGCGACCGCCAAGCCTCGGCTCGTGCCGGTATTCAATCCCAAGCTTACGAAGCGACTCAGCGAGCTCGGCCTGATTGAACTGCGGCAACCTGCGCGAACCCGGAAAGCTGCGCACGTCAACCAACACCTTAATCTCGTGCGCCAGCAGAATCTTCCCAAACTCTTCCCCGCTGCGCGTCGAATGCCCCACTGTCCAAACAGTAATCATCTACTTCAACTGTAGGCAGGCCGACCATTGAAGTTCCACTTCATGCGTTTTCGCTTGAGGTTAAAGATAAGCTTCAAGTCGAAACCGCCCCTTCGCCTCGTTCAGCGGCTTCCACAAGTCGCCGAGCTTGCGCACGCGCGCGGGAACGTTGTCGATGCGGAAGTCTTCAATCGAGATCCCGCGCTCAAGTTCCTTCCACGTCACGGGCGTCGAGACGCTCGGCAGCTTGTTCGGTCTCACTGAATAAACTGACGCGAGTGTTCGTCCCCACGCGTTCTGATTGTAATCGACGAGCACTCTTCCCTTCGGCCGCTTCGAAACCTGGTAGACCGCAGTCAACAACTTCGGCGCCTGCGACGCCACCGCCCACGCAAACTCTTTCGCAAACATCCAAACCTGCTTCTGGGTTGGACCATGCTTGATCGGGATGTAGATATGAATTCCTTTCGAGCCAGTCGTCTTCACGAAGCTCGGAATCTTGAGCGCATCGAGCGCGAGTTTCAGAAACAAGGCCGCTTCACAAACCTTTTCGAAGGACGCATTCGGCACCGGATCGAGATCGAAATGCACGTAGTCGGGGCGATCGACGTCGTCACAGCGCGCGTACCACTGGTTAAGATCGATGCAGCCGAGATTGATTACCCACATCAGCGACGCCACGTCCTGAATCATCGGGAAGTTGATGATGTTGCCCGACTCGTGTTCGATGTTGCAGATATCAATCCAGTCAGGCCGCGGTGACGGCGCGCGCTTCATGAAAAAGAATTCGCCCGCGGCGCCGTGCGGATAACGCTTCATCACCATCGCGCGATCGATTACGTGCGGCAGCAGCACCGGCGCCATGTCGAGGTAGTACTGGATCAGATCGCGTTTCGTGACGCCGAGTTTTGGCCAGAAAAGTTTGTTGAGGTTCGTGAGCTTCACTACCCTCTCGCCGATCGCGACGTCGAGATTGTTTTTGTCTTTCGGAAGTTTTACTTGAGGTATTTTGCGACGCTTGCTGGGGCCTGACTTTCGTTCAACTGTGGCCGGATGATAGTCAGTCGTAGGAAACATCAACTTAAAGTAAAACTTTAGATGACTGACCCGTCAGCTATCACCGCATTCTTCGGCACGATGATGATGCTGTCGCGAATGAAGTATGCGCCGCCTGGTCCATCAGCTTCGCTCACGCCCGCCTCATTCAGCAGCCGCGCGTTCTTTCCGATGCGCGCGTTCTTATCGATGATGGCCCGTCTGACCTGCGTTCCCTCCCCTATGCCGACGCGCGGTAAACCCTTGTCGCGATCAACGCGCATTTCTTCAAACGTCTGGTAGTAGTCAGCGCCCATCATGTACGAAGAGTCCATCTGCACACCCTTCGAGATGCGGCTGCGCAGACCAATGACCGAACTGTTCACCTTCGCGCCGGTGATAATGCAACCATCGCTGATGATCGTATCGTTGATCTCGCTCTCTTCGACTTTCGACGGCGGCAGGTAGCGCGCGCGCGTGAACACCGGAGCTTCCGCGTCAAACAGATTGAACTTCGGAATCTTGGTCGTTAGATCGAGATTCGCGCGATAGAACGCGCCGATCGTTCCGATATCTTCCCAGTAACCATCGAACATGTACGCTTGCACGTGCCGCGACTTGATCGCACCAGGAATCACGTGCTTGCCGAAATCGATTCGCTCGGAATCCTCGCCCAGCAGTCGCTCCAGCTCGTCGTACTTGAAAACATAGATTCCCATCGACGCGAGATACGGGCGTCGTTCTGCTTCATTCGCATCGAGACCGAGTTTCGTGGTGTCGACTTGCATCGAAAGCAGATCGTCACCCTTAGGTTTCTCTTTAAACTCGACGATGCGTCCGGTCTCGTCAGTCTTCAACAAACCAAACTCACTCGCGGAGCGCGCCTCGCATGGAATAACTGAAACAGTAACGTCGGCGTTCGATGAATGATGACGCTCGAGAAAGTCTCGATAGTCCATGTGATAAAGATGATCGCCGGAGAGAATCAACAATGTGTCAATGCCCCAGTCTCTGATGTGCGGCAACACTTGTCTCACGGCGTCGGCAGTTCCCTGAAACCACTGCGGGCTTTCGGGAGTCTGCTCTGCTGCGAGTATCTCGACGAAACCGTTTGAGAACTGCGAGAAGCGATACGTTTGCGCAACGTGCCGATTGAGTGAAGCTGAGTTGTACTGCGTCAACACGAACGTGCGCAGGATGTCGGAGTTGATGCAGTTCGAAAGTGCGATGTCGACGAGTCGATACTTGCCGCCGAGCGGCACGGCCGGTTTCGATCGTTGTTGAGTGAGCGGGAATAGACGATTACCGGCGCCGCCGCCGAGAATAACTGCCAGTAGTTTCGGATTCTGGGGCATGATTAAATGAGGAGCAGGAGCAGGTTTTCCTACCCCTGCAAAGTGCTCCTGCAACCTAATAACTGGAGGTACTTGCGAACGCGGGATTCTTGCCCGCAGCTTCTTGTGCGATCTTGACGCCGACACTCGCGCCGATGCGCGTCGCGCCAGCTTCAACCATCTTGCGCGCGTCTTCGAGTCCTTTCACGCCACCTGACGCTTTCACGCCTAGTTCTGATCCGACTGTGCGTCGCATTAGCGCGACGTCGGCGACTGTCGCGCCGCCTTTTGAAAAGCCGGTCGAGGTCTTGACGAAATCCGCGCCTGCATTCTTCGCTGCGATACATGCGCGCACTTTTTCATCATCAGTTAGCAGTGCTGTCTCGATGATGACTTTGCAAATCGCGTCGTACTCGTGTGCGACTTGCGCGACCGAGCGGATGTCGTGCTCGACGAGGCAATCGTCGCCACTCTTGAGCGCGCCGACGTTAATCACCATGTCCACTTCCTTCGCGCCGTCAAAGATCGCGCGACGCGCTTCGTAAGCTTTTACGTCAGGAAGGGTGGCGCCGAGTGGAAAGCCGATCACGGTGCAAACGGGAACGCCGCTGCCGGCGAGATTGCAGGCCGCGACGCGCACCCACGTCGGGTTAACGCAGACTGACGCGAAGCGATAAGTCGCAGCTTCCTGGCAAAGCTTTTTGATGTCGTCGTCGGTGGCTTCGGGTTTGAGTAGCGTGTGATCTATCAGGCTCGCCCATTCCTTCGCCGTCCCGGTCTGGCCGAGCACGAGACCGATGCGCGCGGCGCCGGCGTCGATGATGCGATGCATGCGCTCGGGGCAACGATGAAAACACTCAGATGTGCAGCCGCACATAGCAGCCTGCTCAGCGCTGCCGTCGCCATTGAGACGCGCCACGATCACATCGGTGATCTGCTCAATCAGTGCCTCGTAATCGCCGTTATTCATCGAGAACCATTCTAACCGCGGATGACACGGAATGAAATCCGGATTTGTTCCGTGTCTTCCGCGGCTAATTATCGCTGATATTGCCGCTGGATCGCGTCGATCTTGGCGACGCGTTTGCGATGACGCTCCTCGCTGATCTCGGTCGACAGCCATGTCATAACGATGTCGCGCATCTGTTTGCTGTTGATCGTCTTGCTTCCAAGCGTCAACACGTTCGCATCGTTGTGTTCGCGTGAGTTGCGCGCCACCTCCACCGAATAACACGCCGCCGCACGCACACCCGGAACCTTGTTCGCTGTCATCGCACTGCCAACACCCGCGCCGTCGATCACAATTCCGAGATCGGAAGTCCCATTCGCCACCGCGCGCGCCACGGCATGCGCAAAGTCTGGATAATCAACCGCTTCTTCCGAGTACGCGCCAAAGTCCTGCACTTTATGGCCCAACTCACCCAGCAGCACTTTGAGCTCTTCCTTCATCTGAAAGCCGCCGTGATCCGCCCCGACAGCGATCAGCTTTGACGCCTTCGATCCGCGTCGCGAAGCGCGTCTTACGATCTCAATGTTTTTATCCTTGACGATGTCAGCGGCGAGCGGGGTGAGACGCGCGTCTTCGCCGATACGAAGCACGGCGCCCGACTCTAATCCGCGCACGTCGTCCTCAGTGATGACGCTCTTCGCTGACTCATCACGCGTCACCGCGCTCTGACTAGTGGGCTCTGAAACCGTGTTCACGAAGCGCGTCGGCGTCTGCTCAGGATCTGCTGGTGCAGCTTTCGCCAACACCTCTCGCACGAGCGCCCGTACTCGATCTCGCGCCGAATCATCTGCCATCAAACGTTCCTCGAATCGAGCAAGCGTGCGGAAACCGCAGCTACCTTGCCTGCGCGAAAAGTGAAATCAACGCGACCAACATAAATACCGCTCTTGCCAACCTGGAAGATCAACGTCTTCGCGCCACACGGCTGCGTCTGCGTTACCGGCTTCTCCATGAACGTGTGCGTGTGCCCGCTCGCTATGAAGTCGATGCCATCAACTTGCGAGACCACAAACGTATCGCCTCGCGTGCCATCTTCGAAATAACCAAGATGCGACATACAGACGACGAGCGCGCAACGTTCCTGCTCACGCAACGTCTTCACCATGTCACGCGCCGCGACGACCGGATCGATGTAAGTCACACCTTTGAAATTGGCCGCAGTGATCAATGCTGTCGGACTGATACCTAAACCAAACAAGCCGATTCGTATTCCGGCAACACTCTTAACAACGTAAGGTTTGACACGTCCTTCGAGCGCCGTTCCCTTTACGTCGTAATTCGCCGACACGATATCGAAGTTGGCAAACTTCAGGGCTGCCGCAAGCGCTTCGACGCCGTTATCGAATTCGTGATTGCCGAGCGTGCCAACGTCATAACCGATCGCCGACATCGCCTTGTACTCGACTTCGCCTTTGTAAAAGTTGAAGTAGGGCGTGCCCTGCAACACGTCGCCCGCATCGATCAGCAGCGTGTTGGGATTTTCTTTTCTGATCCTTTTAACGAGTGTGGCGCGACGCGCAACGCCTCCCTTCCCTGCGTTCTTGTCGTTCGCGGGCAAAGGATCGATCTGCGAATGCGTGTCGTTTGTGTGAAGAATCGTGATTACGGTGTCAGCCGCAAGTAGCTCACGCGGAGACACAATCGCGAACGCGCCAAAGGCCGCGGAAGTTGTCAAAAAGTCTCTGCGCGTGATCATTGCGGTGTCTCGGTTTTCTTCGGGCCTGGTCCAATCTGAACAAATCGATCGTCAACAATGCTGCGTATCGGACGTCCTGCCGCAGTCTCGGTTTTGACGTAGTTCATAATTGCATCGCGCAGCGTCATGTTCAGCGGTGTCGTGCTTTTGGCTTCCTTGAGAATCGCGTATGGACCACCGCCGACATGCAGCAGGTAATCGATCGTCACGAGTGTGTAAAGCTTCTGCGGATCGACGTCCTGCTCTTTTCCATTCGCGTCGATAAGTTTGCCGCTGATGAACTCCGCGCGGTCGCGATCGTTCCACTTAAACTGAATGCGCGCGCCTGCTTGCGCATCGCGAGTCACGACCTCGAGCAACTGCGAGAGCTGCGTGCCGGTCATTTCAAGTGCGACTAAGGCATTTTCAAACGGCAACAACTCGAAGATATCGCTGGCTCTTAGTTCACCGGCTGAGATCTCGTTCTTACGCAACCCACCGACGTTCATGATTGCGAGCGTGACCGGCTTGCCGAGTTTCGACTCTGCCTGTGCTCGAATACCGTTGGTGACGAAGTTTCCCAACGAACCCCCGCCCACACCTTTCTTGCTCAGATTACTCTCGAGGCGGCCGATTACTTTACTCAGCTCGTTAACCTTCTCGCTGTACGGCGCCAGCATCTTCTCGAGATCTTTGTCGGCGGGAATACTGGAGTCCACCGGCAACAGACTCGCACGTGCCCCTGCCTGCTGCTGAGTGCTTCCGGGTTTGGCTGGCGTGGCCTGACAAGGTTCAATCGCCGCTCCCTGCCCAAAAACAGGAACGACAAAAACCATAAGGGCGAGCGCGCGAAGCAGTTCACGAGAGACGCGACTGAAGTTGTGCATATTAATCATTTGACCTGAAGGAAGAGCTTGCATAGTATGTCGCACCACGCATCACATAGGCAAACGTCTTGCTCGACCAGCATCTTCATAAAAGGAGTGAAAAGTTGTCTACTTCTTCCGCGCAGATTCCATCAGAGTTTAATAACCCAAATCTCGCCGTGCTGCTCCCCGAGGACCAGATCCAGGCGCGCATTAAAGAGCTGGGCGCGCACATTACGCGCGACTACGCCGGACTAAATCCGCTGCTGATTGGCGTCTTGAAGGGCGCCTGTTTTTTTCTTAGCGATCTGCTGCGCGCGATCGACACGCGTTTGAGTATCGAGTTCATGGCTATCTCCAGTTATGGATCCTCGACACGAACATCGGGCGAGGTGCGGATCATGAAGGACCTCGACGTGCCGATCGAAGGACGGCACATCCTCGTGGTCGAAGACATCGTCGACACCGGCCTGACGCTTTCTTACCTGCTCGCGAATCTAGCGTCGCGTGGCGCAGCGAGTGTGAAACTCGCGGCGTTGCTCGACAAGTATGAGCGACGGCAGAAGGAAGTGAAGATCGACTATCTTGGTTTTCAAATTCCGGATGAGTTTGTCGTTGGATACGGTTTGGATTTCGCGGAACGTTATCGCAACTTGCCGTTCATTGCTGTGTTGAAGAATCCAGATGCTTAGGAGGAAATCACGTGAAGAAGTTTCTGTTGTTGACGCTTTT
>DATEWS010000242.1:0-3441 GCA_035257785.1 Pyrinomonadaceae bacterium | reverse complement strand
TGCGCCTTTGCGGCTTTGCTTTGCGCCTTTGCGTGAAAAACTTTTCCGCTATTCGCCTCTCACGACATATTGTCTGCCTGGTGCGTAGTTCACGCGGCGGAGTTCCTGCATGCGGCCGTCATCGAGTTTGCCTTCGACGATCTCATAACCCAGCAGCGCGAAGACTCTCCCGCGCAGGAACAGCGGTCGCGCGTTTCCATACCAATCGACGCACGACGCGCGGCACTGATCGTCAACCGCTCTCTCAGGCTGCGACCCCAATTCACCGATTTCACGAAATTGAAGTGAGTCGTTACGCAAAAACAGAATCGCCGCTGAACTCTCGAAGAGATGTTTGTATCCTGCGCGTCCCGGCACACTGATGGGTAGACCCAGCATGCCCGTATTCTCACCGTCCGGTTTGTAAAAGAACCCGTGACTACGCAACTCCCCCTGCGACGCATCGGGCCGCGTGAAACGCGAAACCACCTCCGGCCAGGATCCGAGACGCAGCGACGAGAAGTGCAAGTTCTTGCCATCAGTTCCAACAATGACTGCGTCAGAACCCATCTGCTCGATCCGATCGACACCATGCGGCAACGTCATACTGTGCGAGTTACCGCGAGCCCAATCGACGATGAACAGATTCGAGGTATTTCCCTGCTGCTTACTCGGATAACCCCACCCGCTGCCCGTGCCGTAGATTAGATAGTTACCGTCGAAGCGATTCTGGAACGTGTAGCCTTCCGGTTTCGGCAGTCGTCGATAACTGGACGCAGGCACGATCTCGCTGCCATCCGAGAAACTCATGATCGGAACTCGCATGAGGGCGACATTGCCTGACGCATTTTCAGCGGCCCACATTCCATCGCCATATCCTTCGGAACGCACGAGCACGTTGAGATACTCGTCGTCACTCTGCAGGAATGAAAACTGATCGACCGGACTGCCCGAAACGCGCAACGCACTTGGACCAGAACCATCAAGCGGCATCCTGAAAAGCAGGGACCGACTACCACGACCACGCTCCCAACTGCTGGCCCAAACGAACACCGCGTCCGGTGAAACATAGAAGACATGTCCCGGCGGTCCAATCACGCTCGTCGCCTGACAATCAAAACCACCATTCGCGAGGTCGCATACGGTGACTGTGTGCAGCGCCGAAGCATAGTCGACGGGAAGATCGGTTTGAGGCCGGTAGACGCGAGTTGCCGGAACGATGCGATGAAACTCTTCCGGCTTCGCATCCTTGTGCCACTTCCTGACTGCCGGGAACGAAGCAAAAGGATCGTCAGCGCCCGCGTAAAAGTACTGTGGTGCGTAAAAGATGAGTTTGTTGCCGATGAGACGGCTCGCGTAGTTGCGCGAAGAATAGTAGTCGTTTGAACGCAGGTGAAACGTCGAACGATATGACAAGCTGCCCGCGTCAGTGATGTCGAAGAGTCCGACTTCGGTGCCGCCGCGTTGATAGCTGTAACCGATCACGACCACAGTGTTTCCTGACACGAGCATCTCGTCATACCAGGTGCTGCTCGGATCGACGTCAGGCGCAAACGCATCGACTGCTGAGATCGGTTTCAACGCGCCGTCGCCGATGGCTACAGTGAAGAGACGTCCTCGACGCAGGACCACGAGATGATCGCCATGTACTTTAACGATGCCGCCCTCGTCAACGCCGGCGTGCTGAGTGTTGGTGACTGATTCGTCGGCTTTGTTCGCCGGTGGCTCGGACGCCATCGGAGCTGCGGCGCTAAGCGATTCAGTCTTGGCCGCCGATTTCTCCTCCCGTCGTTGTCTCGCAGCTAACTGCTGCAGGTAACGGGTTAATTCCGCTTCAGATTTGAAGGCCTCCATTGTTCGTTTGGTCGGAATCAGACCCGATGCGGCGACTGGTGGAATCGTGTCGGTAGGGATTTCGGTGCAAGCCAGCAGAGCCGAAGTGGTTAGAACGGCGGTTAGTGTCAGGAGAAATATGTTCTTCATGACCGAAGAACGCGGGGCGGGAAGAAAACTTGCGCCAACTCTGCGGCCCTTTGCGGTCCTGTGCGTTCTCTGCGTTGAAAGACTGTGTAAAACGCAGAGAACGCTGAGGACCGCAGAGGGCCGCAGAAAAAGGACTACTTATCGTCGTCGGGCGGGATGACGAGTTGTTGGCCCACCTGAATTTTATCGGGGTCTTTCAGCGTGTCACGATTGGCATAGAAGATCCGCATATATTCGTTCGCATCGCCATAAAACTGTTTGCTGATCTTCGAAAGATTATCGCCGCTCTTGACCTCGTACGTTTGGCCGCCGCCACCCTGGCCACCACCTGCAGCCGCGCCGATTGCGCGACTCGAATCGACAGTGATGTCGGCGGTGACGTCGTCGCCACCGACGAGCTTGATCTGATCCCAGAATTTATTCTTCGCTTCTTCAGACGGCGCAATGCCGCGAATGAAGAGCTTGTTGTCCTGCACGTGCAGGTTCAGGAATTGGATTCGTTCGTTGTCGGCGGTTGTGAGAACGGTTTGATATTTCTGTTTGAGTTCGTTGAACCGTTGTTGCGCGCCTTGTTGTTGTTCGGATTCCGCTGCGCCACGCCCGAACATTTTGTCAAAGAGTCCCATGATGAATTCCTTTCCACTGTACCTTTATTCAATTTTCGGGGGAAAACGAGGGGGAAGTTTTTTGGGTAGGGAGATGATACTACGTCACGCGGCTACGTCAACATTTCTGCGATCAAGCGATCGACGTGAATGCGCGTGGTGTCGAGTAGTTGGATGCCGTTGTGTTCTTCAGTGCGAAGTAATAACGGGATTTCAGTGCCGCCAAGGATGACGGCTTCGATGCCTTCACGTGCTTTCATTTCGTCGGCAATGGCGAGGAAGCGGCTGCGTGTTTCGGGGAGGAAGACGTCTTTCAGTAGTTCGCCGAAATATTTCTCGTGAATGTAATCCTGTTCGTCTTTTGTTGGTGTGACGAGCTTGACGTCAGTACGTGAGAACACTTTCGGATAGAAAGACGCTTCCATCGTGTAGCGCGTGCCGAATAACGCGACAGTCTTAAGGCCCAGCGACTCAGTGCGTTCACAGGCTGCTTCGACGATGCTGATCAATGGCAGTGAAGTGCGTTGCTGGAGTTCGTCAAAGACGATATGAGCTGTGTTTGCCGTGAGAGCGGCGAAGTCAACACCGGCCTTTTGCAGTTTTTCAAATTCGCCGACGAGATAATCGGTGACTTTCTCGAGCTCACCCGCACCCATCCAACCGATTATTCGTTTCAGATCGACGCTGTTAATGATGACGGGCGGAGAAGCGCCGTCGGCTTTCTCGCGATACTGCGCGGTGAGCAGGCGATAGTAGTCGATGGTTGATTCCGGGCCGGTGCCGCCGATGAGACCTAGTGTTTTCATAAAGATTTTTCACGCGGCGGCGCAACGTCGCAGCGATTACAGCTACAGCCGTTGCGGCGTTGCGCCGC
>DATEWS010000241.1:0-3495 GCA_035257785.1 Pyrinomonadaceae bacterium | reverse complement strand
ATACGACGTCGCGTTCCTGAATGATTCGCCACGTGTGTCGCATTGTTTTGATCTGAGTGCTGATGCCAATCCGGCACTGAAAGAGCAAAAACCCGTCGCGCTTCGTCTCGAGCATCAACTGAAAGAGATGACGATGCCGGTTGGCAAAGACTTCACCTTCCGCTTCAAGCTGACTGACACCGCGACTGGCAACCCGAAGGCAGACTTGAAAGATGTGCGTGTGTTGACGTTCATGAGCGCAGGCGCGTGGCAACGCCGCGACTTCGCAACGTCAGTGGGAAACGGAGTTTATGAAATCAAGCTCAACGTACCGGAATCCGGTGTCTACTCGGTGTTCTTTGACTGCGCTTCGATGGGCGTGCGTTATAAAGATCTTCCATACCTGATGCTCCACGCCGTCGCGGAAGCAAAAACAAAATCGAGCGCGGGGGAGTCGCGTCAACTTTATTCCCATGCCGTGTACAAAGCTTACGTTTGCCCGATGCATCCGGACGTTAAGTCGAGCAAACCCGGAAAGTGTCCGAAGTGCAAAATGGATTTGCGACCAGCCAAAGCTGAAACGGTCGAAAAGCCACCCGAGCGAACGACGAACTCGATGCGCAGTGGCAGGATGATGATCCCGGACGTGGAAGTGTTGGACCAGAATGGCAACGAGCTTCACTTCTACCGCGACCTCATCAAAGACAAGACGGTCGCAATCAACTTCATCTTCACCAACTGCACCACGATCTGCCCGCCACTCGCCGCGACTTTCGCGCGCGTGCAGAAGGAGATGGGCGACAAGGTTGGTAAAGACGTTCACTTCATTTCGATTAGCGTCGATCCACTGACCGACACACCCGAGCGTCTGAAAGCGTGGGGCGCAAAGTTCAAAGCCGGCGCCGGCTGGACGTTTGTCACTGGGGAGAAACAGGAGATGGACAAGCTCTTAAACGCGCTCGGCGCGGCCGTCTCCAAACGCGAGGATCACACACCCGCAATGATCATCGGCAACGACGCCAAAGGCGTTTGGACACGCACGTATGGTCTGGCAAGAACAGGTCAGATTGTGGGTTTGATCCTCGATGTGATGGCCGGAAAAGTTGATGAGACTTCGACCGCCGAGGAGGCAAAACCATGAAGCTAATCAGCGCAGCCACTCTGCTCGTTGTGTTCCTAGGAGTTACAGTACTCGCGCAGTCACCCGCGCAGAAATATTTCTCAGACGTTGAATTGATCGATCAAGACGGTCAGACGCTGCGTTTCTACAGCGACGTGCTCAAGAATAAGATCGTGGTCATCAACACTTTCTTCACTACCTGCACAAACATTTGTCCACCGATGAATCGCAATTTTGAGAAGATGCAGGACGCGCTCGGCGATCGATTGGGTAAGGATGTGTTCCTCGTTTCGATCACGGTCGATCCTGAGACTGACACGCCGACGCGTCTCAAGGAATATGGCCGCCGCTTTCATGCTCGTCCGGGCTGGCTCTTTCTGACGGGTAAGAAGGACAATGTTAACTGGGCGCTTTACAAGTTGGGCCAGTACGTCGAAACCAAAGACGATCACACGAGCATCTTCATCATCGGCAACGAACCTAAAGGACTTTGGAAAAAGGCGTTTGGCTTGGCGAAATCCGAGGAACTGATCAAGATCCTCGAAGACGTAATCAACGACCGGTAATGTGGGTTAAAATATGACCAGGTTCGTACTCATCCTTCTCATCGCTTTCGCTGTTCAACCGCAGACTGCAACGATTTCACGACGCGAGCTCACTCTTCAGGAAAAACGCGGTAAAGCTTTTTACTTGAGAGGCGAAAGCGCTTCTGGTCAGGAAATCACGGCCCTCATGGGTGAGATCGATGTGCCCGCCTCAACACTCACGTGTGCAGGTTGCCACGGCACGAGAGGCGAAGGAAAAACTGAAGGTGGCGTCACTGCCGGTCCGCTAACATGGTCTTTCCTCACGAAGCCTTACGGCCACACGGATGAAGGCGGTCGCAAGCATCAGGCGTTTTCCGAAACCTCATTCGTGCGCATGTTGACTGCAGGCTTGGATCCGGCGGGCAACAAGCTCGCAGTCGCGATGCCGTCGTATCGCATGTCGCAGGAAGACATGGCGAACCTAATCGCTTACCTGAAAAGGATCGAGACTGATACTGATCCAGGTGTTAACGATACGAGTATCGTGCTCGGCACCGTTCTTCCCGAGAAGGCCGCACTCAGTGGATTGGCCCAGTCGATGGGAGACGTGTTGCAGGCATACTTTGCTGAGATCAACAGTCGCGGCGGCATCTACAACCGTAAGATCGAATTGCGCGTTATGCAGGGCGATTCCAAGTCGACCGTTCCAAACATGAAGCGTCTGATCGACGAAGAACAGGTGTTTGCGATCGTGAGTGGTCTCGCTGCGGGCGCCGAAGATGGCGTGGCGGCGCTTACTCAGGAAAAGGAAGTTCCGTTCATCGGTCCTTCCACGTTGATGCCGCAACGAGGAGCGCCCGTCAATCGCTACGTCTTCTATTTATTGCCCGGACTCAAAGAGCAGGCACGTGCACTCGCCATCTTTGCAGCGCGCAAAACTGACACTTCAAATTCTCGCGTCGCGATTGTTTCGCCCGATGTTGAATTCAACCGCAGCATCGCTGCGAGTGTTGAAGAGCAAACGAAGAAGGCTGGCTGGAGGTCAGTAACCACATTCAATACTTCGACTCGTGCAGCCGAGTTGAAGCAAAAGGGAATCGACACTGTTTTCTTTCTTGGCTCTGGCGATGAAGCGACGGCGATGTTGAAGGACGCAGCAGCAATTGATTGGACGCCGTCGATCTTCATGCTGGGCACACTCGTCGGCAGAAACATCGGCGAAGCGGTGACGACGAAAACGAAAGACAAGATCTTTCTTGCTTTCCCGACTGTTCCAACCGATGTGTCGGCCACCGGAGCTGCTGAATACAGCGGACTGCTCGAACGTAACAAGCTTCAATCCACGCACGCTGCCGCACAGGCTTCAGCACTCGCTGCGGCCAAGATCCTGGTCCCTGCGCTCGAGCTCTGCGGCAAAGACCTCAGCCGGGAGCGTCTGATTACAACTCTCGAAGGTCTATACGAGTACGACACGGGTCTTATGCCGAAGATCACCTTTGGTCCCAATCGTCGCATCGGCGCTCTTGGCGCTTATGTCGTAACGATCGATCCCGAAAAGAAACTCTTCCCTGCGAGCCTGGAATGGATTGCTGTCGAGTGAACGTAGTCGGATTCTTTTACGCGACGTCTTATTTGGGCAAAAACGTTATCGTTGCTTCCTTTATGCCTCCAACGAAAGTGGCGTTGCCCTTGTTATCGGACAATACGATTCGGTAGGACCAGGTGAGACCGGTTCCCCTCACAGGAACGCGCAAAGCAATTGTTTTCGATGATTCGCCGGCAGCAAACTGGACTGTGCCGTCAACGTACTTCAACTCCGGGTTAGAAGTTAAAGCGACGTAAACACAGGACGCGACATCGTTCAGGTTG
>DATEWS010000240.1:0-7334 GCA_035257785.1 Pyrinomonadaceae bacterium | reverse complement strand
CGACACTTGTTCTCGCGAGCCGGTTCCAGTAAACCCAACCGCCAAACGGACTGTTCAAAGGAATTCCATCGACAAGGACGAGGGCGCGGCTCGCGCCATTCGCACCAACACCACGCAGCGAAACACCCTGCGATGTAGGATTCGCAGACAGACTTCCCGAGCGACGGAAAAGCGAGAACCCGGGCGCCTGTCGCAACACGTCGTCGATCGTTAGCGCACCGGAGAGATCGAGCGCGCGCGTGCTGATGACGAACTGGCTCGCCGGTGTCGATGGAATTCGCTCTTCATCCGCAGTTATCAAAATTCTTTCAATCAAACCCGCAGGCTCGAGCTTGATGTGAAGTGGTCCATTTATTTTTGAAACTTCGATCTTGATGGTGTTGAAGCCCGGCGCACTGATAGACAACGTACCGTACGGTTGCGTACTCAACACCGTAAAATTTCCCGTATCGTCAGTCGCGGTGCGAACTGCATTCCCGTTTGATTCGAATTCAACTGACGCATTCGCGATCGCCGCGCCGGTGGAATCAGAAACCACGCCTGTGATCTCGATGAGCCGTTGTTGAGCCATCGTGCTAACGACAGCAAAAACGCCACAGCAAAACCCGACGGTCCATCGTCGTCTTCTCATACACCACAGAGATAGTCCTGTTCTATTTCCCACTACGTTAGCAATGCGTGGTCCGATTAATAAACCTTAAATACACTCACTTGACTGGAGGACCACCGCGAAAGCAATTGCACGCCGTTTGTATGTGGCTGTGTGCTTCAATTAACGAACCAGGGCGGGGAAGTGAAAACCAATCGTTCATTCGATTACCGCAGCGCGGTCGTAGTCGCTTGCGTCCTATTACTCGGCGCTGCGTGTACACGCAGAAGCTCCCAATCACAGACCGTTTCTCAAAATCGCGTGCTTACTGCACCGACCGGCGCGAGTGTCGCTACTCCTGCCGAAGACGGGCAGTGGACGATGCCCGCCAAAAACTACGCCAGCACGCGTTTTAGCGGCCTCGAAGACATAAACACCGGAAACGTCGGCGCGTTGAAACTTGCGTGGTCCTTTTCAACCGGCATCGTACGCGGCCACGAAGCCGCGCCGATCATCGCAAACAACACGATGTTCATCGTCACTCCTTTTCCGAACATCGTCTACGCACTTGATCTGACACAAACCGGTGGCCCCGTCAAATGGAAATTCGAGCCCAATCCACAGTCGTCATCTCAAGGGGTCGCCTGCTGCGACGTAGTTAATCGCGGCGGCGTCTACTCAGACGGAAAATTATTTTTTAACACGCTCGACAACAACACGATCGCGCTCGATGCCGCGACTGGAAAGGAGCTCTGGCGAACAAAGGTCGGTGACATCAACCAGGGCGAGTCGATCACGATGGCGCCACTCGTGGTCAAAGACAAAGTGCTGGTCGGAAACAGCGGCGGTGAGTTTGGTGTACGCGGCTGGCTGACGGCCTTGAATACGAGCGACGGAAAGATCGCGTGGCGCGCTTATCACACCGGACCGGATGCCGACGTACTGATCGGTCCAAACTTTCATCCGTTTTACCCGACGGACCAGGGCAAGGATCTCGGCGTTACGAGTTGGCCTGCTGACGCCTGGAAGATCGGCGGGGGCACGATGTGGGGTTGGATCTCCTATGACCCCGAACAGAACGTGATTATTTACGGGACCGGAAATCCTGGTCCGTGGAATCCGGATCAACGACCCGGTGATAACAAGTGGACCTGCGGGATTTTTGCGCGTGATGTCGATACGGGGCAGGCGCGTTGGTTTTATCAACTCAGCCCCCACGATCTGCACGATTACGACGGGATCAATGAACAGATCCTGATGGATGTTCCTGTGAACGGTCAGATGCGGAAGGTGCTGATGCGGCCGGAGCGCAATGGTTATGTCTACATAATCGACCGCACGAACGGCCAGGTGCTTTCCGCAAATCCATTTGCATACGTAACGTCTTCTAAGGGTGTCGATCTCAACACCGGCCGCATCATCGAAAATCCGGAGAAGAAACCTGAAGTCGGCAAGACCGTGCGCGACATCTGTCCGGCGGCGCCTGGCGCGAAAGACTGGCAACCGTCGGCGTTCTCACCGAAGACCGGGCTTGTTTATATCCCACACCAAAACCTCTGCATGGACTTTGAAGGAATGGAGGCGAACTACATCGCCGGTACGCCGTACGTCGGCGCGAACGTGCGCATGTACGCTGGGCCAGGTGGGAATCGCGGCGAGTTTTTGGCGTGGGATCCGGTGAAGAATGAAAAGGTGTGGGCGATCAGTGAAAACTTTCCGGTATGGAGTGGTGCGCTTGTTACCGCGGGTGACGTCGCGTTCTACGGCACGATGGATGGTTGGTTCAAGGCAGTCGATGCGAGAAACGGGAATGTGTTGTGGCAGTTCAAGTGCGGCTCGGGAATCATCGGTCAACCTGTGTCATATCGGGGACCGGATGGCAAGCAGTACATCGCGATTCTCGCTGGAGTTGGTGGCTGGTCCGGCGCGATCGTCGCGGGTGGACTCGATCCGCGTGACCAGACAGCAGCGCTGGGCTTCGTAGGCGCAATGGGCGATCTGCCTAACTACACAGCGCGAGGAGGCATGCTCTATGTATTCGCGCTTCCTTAATTGGCCGGGTAGATTCTCACGCAGCGACGCGGCGGCGCCACGACGTTTTCCGTTGCGCCGTTGCGTCGCTGCGGGAGAAATTCTTCTGTTACTTACCGCGACCGCATGCACAACAAGTAAGCCTGCACCTGTCGCCGTTGCTCCCCAGATCCCGCGTCCCGCGGGTGTGCTTCGCGTTTGCGCTGATCCGAATAATCTTCCCTTCTCGAATCAACGTGGCGAGGGTTTTGAAAACAAGATCGCTGAGATGCTGGCCCACGACTTGGGCGAGCGCGTCGAGTACACGTGGTGGGCGCAGCGGCGTGGATTCTTCCGCAATACGCTCAAAGCCGGTATGTGCGATGTCGTCATGGGCGTGCCTTCCGGATTTGAAATGGCGTTGACGACGAAACCGTACTACCGATCGAGCTACGTTTTCCTCTCGCGCAAAGATCGCCATCTGAACCTGAACTCGTTCGACGATCCGCAGCTCAGAAAACTCCGTATTGGCGTACAGATCATCGGCGACGATCAGAGCAACGCGCCACCGGCACACGCGCTCACGCGGCGAAACATAGTCGACAACGTCGAGGGATTCACTCTCTACGGCGACTATAGTCAGCCGAATCCGCCCGCACGAATCATCGACGCGGTCGAGAAGGGCGACATCGATCTCGCAATTGTCTGGGGTCCGCTCGCCGGTTACTTCGCAAAGAAGTCGCACGTGCCGCTCCAGCTTGAGCCCGTCACGCCACAGATCGATCAACCGTTCCTGCCGTTTGTGTTCGACATTTCGATGGGCGTGCGTCGTGGCGATCAGGACTTGCGGGATCAGTTGGAACAAGTTCTCGAGCAGCGTCGCGCCGACATCGATCGCATCCTTGAAGACTACAGAGTTCCGCGAGTTGAAGGAGGCAGTGGTGTTTAAGAAGAAGTTTCACGCAGCGGCGCAACGGCGCAACGAAATGCGGTTTGTGGCTTTCATTGCGCCGCTGCGCCGCTGCGTGAGTATCTTTTTTTGCTTGCTCCTATGCCTGACTGCCTGCAAGCGTGAGCAGCGACAGTTCTCGTCACCGCCTGCAACCTTCAAGTCGTACGACGTCACCATGAGCGACATTCATCCCGGCAGCCCGGGTTTGCCGCAGCCGGTGCAAAACCCTTCGGACCAACGCGCCTTTGACACTAACGAAGGCAAGCGGTTGTTCACGCAGTACAACTGTAGCGGTTGTCACTTCAACGGCGGCGGCGGTATTGGACCGCCGCTGATGGACGAGAAATGGATCTACGGCGAAAACCCGGAAAACATTTACTCAACCATCGTCGAAGGTCGCCCGAACGGCATGCCTTCGTTTCGTAAAAAGATTCCCGATAACCAGGTGCAGGAGCTCGTTGCATACGTCCGTTCGATGAGCGGGCAACTACGAAAAGACGTCGCGCCGACTCGTAACGACGACATGAACGCACGCCGTTCCGAGCAGCGCACCGAGAGAGAAACGCCAAAGCATTCGAGTCCACCGCCACAATGATCGAGACGAGAAACACAATTCTGAAGATTTGTGCGCTGGCGCTGTGTTGCTCCTCGTGTGGCGGTATTCACAACGCGCTCAACCCGACGGGGCCACAGGCGCAGAATCTCAGCCGTCTCTGGTGGCTCTTTTTTATTGTGTGCTCTGTGGTGTTTGTGATCGTGATGATGGCGGTGCTACTAGCCTTGAGAAGACGCACTGCCGAACCTTCTCAAGCAATCCCGCCAATGATTGAGCCCCCGCGCGAGGAGGAACGAAAGCGCCGCAACGTTGTTATCAGCTCCATCACTATCACCGTCATCATTCTTTTCGTTTTTCTGATCGCGAGTTACTCGGCCGGACGTTCGATGACCGCGGAGCTCGCGCACAAGAACGGCTTGAACATTGAACTCACGGGTCATCAGTGGTGGTGGGAAGTTCGTTATAACGATGTCGATGCGAGCAATATTTTTACTACCGCGAATGAGATCCACATTCCGGTCGGCGTGCCGGTCACATTCAGTCTCAAAGCCGCAGATGTGATTCACAGTTTTTGGGTACCGAATCTCGCCGGCAAGAAAGATCTAATTCCCGGAAAGATCAACACCATCTGGCTACAGGCTGACAAGCCCGGTGTCTATCGCGGTCAGTGCGCTGAGTACTGCGGTTTACAACACGCGCGGATGGCGCTTTGGATCGTTGCCGAACCGCAGGAACAGTTCAACCTCTGGCGTCAAAACCAGACGCAAACATCGATGTTGCCTGCGAGCGATGCGCAGAAACACGGGCAACAGGTTTTTCTAACCTCTACGTGCGTGATGTGTCACGCGATTAACGGCACCCCCGCAGGTTCAAACATTGGTCCAAATCTGACGCATGTTGCCAGCCGCAACATGATCGCTGCGGCAACGCTCGTCAACACACGCGATCACCTGGCCCAGTGGATTAAAGATTCGCAGCAGTACAAACCCGGCAACAAAATGCCGCAAAACAATCTTTCCGACGCGGATTTGCAGTCGGTGGTCGACTATTTGCAGAGTTTGAAATGAGCTACGAAGAAGCACAAAGGGAACGAAGAAGACCGATAAGGGCTAACGTCGATCGAGACGAACTCGAAGCGACGATGAAGCGTGAGAGGGAAGAACTCGAGCGCACGTGGGCGCGACCGACGGGTTTGCGTGGCTGGTTCACCGATACGGACCACAAGTCGATTGCGAAGCGTTACATCGTCACCGCGTTTGTGTTCTTCGTTTTTGGCGGGATTGAAGCAGCGTTGATGCGCATCCAGCTAATGCGGCCTGACAACCATTTCCTCAGTCCCGACAAGTACAACCAGATCTTCACCGTACACGGCACCACGATGATGTTTCTGTTTGCCGTCCCGATCATGACTGCGATGGGAATCTATTTCGTGCCGCTGATGGTCGGCGCGCGCGACGTCGCGTTTCCGCGAGTCAACCTTTACGGTTACTTCGTTTATCTGATCGGCGGGATTCTTCTGTACACCGGGTTTCTTCTGAACACTGGACCGGATGCGGGTTGGTTTGCTTACGTGCCGCTGTCAGGACCGGCGTATTCGCCCGGCAAACGCGTGGACATCTGGGCGCAGATGATCACGTTCACCGAAATCTCCGCACTCGCGGGCGCCGTAGTCGTCATCGGAACTGCATTCAAGATGCGCGCACCGGGCATGACACTGAACCGTCTGCCGTTATTTGTGTGGGCGCAGATCGTGACCGCGTTCATGATCATTTTTGCGATGCCTTCGGTGATGCTGGCGAGTGGTTTTCTCGCCAGCGATCGTTTGATCGACACGCACTTCTTCAACCCGGCTGAGGGCGGCGACGCGATTCTGTACCAGCATCTCTTCTGGTTTTTCGGACATCCCGAGGTCTACATCATCTTCATTCCGGCGCTTGGCTTTATCTCGCCCATCATCATCACGTTTGCACGCCGAAAAATTTTTGGACACGTTGCGCTGGTGTTGTCGTTGATCTCGACCGGCTTCATCGGCTTTGGTTTGTGGGTGCATCACATGTTCGCGACGCCGATACCGCAGATGGGCCAAAGTCTCTTCACGGCGGCGAGCATGATGATCGCGATTCCGAGCGGCGTGCAGATCTTCTGTTGGATCGCGACGCTGTGGGGCAGCAAGCTGAATGTCAAAACGCCTTTGCTTTTCGTGCTCGGGTTCTTCGCGATCTTTATTCTCGGTGGTCTAACCGGCGTGATGCTGGCTTCAGTGCCTCTCGACCTGCAGATTCACGACACGTTCTTCGTCGTCGCCCATCTCCACTACGTGCTCATTGGCGGCTCGGTGTTTCCGCTGTTCGGCGCCTTTTATTACTGGTTTCCAAAGTGGACCGGGCGGATGTTGAGTGAAGGTGCAGGGCGCTTGAATTTCTGGTTGATGTTCATCGGGTTCAACCTCGTCTTCTTCCCGATGCATCAACTCGGACTCAACGGCATGCCACGTCGCGTGTACACCTACTTGCCCGAGACGGGTTGGGGAACTCTGAATCTAGTCGCGTCGATCGGCGCGTTCATTCTCGCTAGCGGGGTGCTCGTTTTCGTCATCAACGTGTTCTGGGCGCGACGGGCCGGCGCCGTGGCCGGTGACAATCCATGGGGGGCCGACTCGCTCGAGTGGGCCACGACATCACCGCCGCCCAATTACAACTTTCACAACTTGCCCGTGGTCCAGGGTCGATATCCGATCTGGCAGGCGACTGCCGATGCTCCGGTGGTGCGCGGGCTCAGTACTACCAAACGCGAAACACTCGTGACGAGCGTGATGGATGCGCAGCCGGAACTGCGTTTCGACGTTCCTGGTCCAACGATCTGGCCGGTGCTCGTATCACTTGCCACGGCAGTGATGTTCATCGCGGGAATCTTCACGCCGTGGGCGATTTTAATAGGTGCGATCCTGGCGGGTATCGCACTGACGTGTTGGTTTTTTGGCGATCCGAATTACGAAAACAAAACTGCGCGGGAAACCGGAGAGCGCTCCGAACCCGTTTTGCCCGCGCCTAAGTTGCAACCGAAAGAAGTATGAGTACCCAGGCTGTCATCGATATTTCCGAATTACCGCATCATGAGTTCGACACGTTCGATCCGGTGTGGTGGGGAAACAATCTGCTGCTTGCGATTGAGACGTCGATGTTTGGCATTCTGATCGCAACCTACTTTTATTTGCGACAGAACTTCCC
>DATEWS010000239.1:0-2545 GCA_035257785.1 Pyrinomonadaceae bacterium | reverse complement strand
CACCGCCGTGTGTGATCACTGGTACATCTGCGTTATTCACCTTGAACGACGCATGGGTAATGTTCCAGCCGTACGCGTAGTTGTCGAGAAACGGCGTGTACATCAACGCTTTGGATTGCGCTGTGAGCAGCTTATCGGTATAGAGCGCCTGGTCCCAGAGAAAAAGATCTTCGACGGTCGAGTACAGTGAACCCGCTGAGTACGGTATCGACATGTCGAGGTAAGGCGCGTTGATGTAGGTATCAGGTGTCTTTACGTAACCGGCAGCTCGCTTCGGGAGAATCGTGCCGTAATGATCGTACCCGGTGTTCTTCATGCCGACTGGATCGAAGATGTTCTCCTTCAACACCTGCTCGTATCGTTTGCCGGTGACGTGCTCGATGATGGCGCCGAGCAGAAAGTAGCCGGAGTTGTTGTACAAAAACTTCGAACCCGGCTCGAACTCGAGATTGCCGCTCGCATACTTCTTCACAAACTCATCGACCTTGTAAGGATTCCGGCTCACGTTTTCGAAGAAGCCGGGCTGGCTCGTATAACTCGGAATGCCTGACGTGTGCGTGAGAAGGTGATGAATCGTCACCTTCTCTCCGACGTCTTTGCGATAGTCTGGCAAGTAGTCAGACAGTTTTCCGTCGAGCTTAATCTTTCCTTGTTCGACAAGTTGAAGAATGACTGTCGCCGTAAACTGTTTTGTTATCGAGCCGAGGCGAAATTTAGTGTCGGGCGTGTTCGGAATGTTCCACTCCATGTTCGCCATTCCAAAGGCGCCTTTATAAACAATCTTCCCGTTCTCCGCGACGAGGGCTGCGCCGTTGAACTGCCGGTACTTGTGCGCCAGGGCGAGCACTTCCTGAATCTTCGCTGCGTGGTCCTGGGCGAGCGCCGTCTGTTGGAGAAAAACAGCTAAAATGCTGGTGAGTAGTAGATATTTTGTGGTTGAAAGAGTTCTCATCGTTACAGTTCCTTGGTCATCATGGGGCTTTGATTGGACGTTCAGCATAACAGCCATTGTCCGTAATCCGAAAAGCGTCCTAAAACAAACTCTTGACTGCCGCTTACCGCGGGTGTTAAGTTTTTTTGGGGCCTCTTCCGGGGCCCGCTTCGTACGACATGCCCGCGCCATCTGTGCATGCGCACTTGACCCCGCCGATGGTGCAATTCAGCTAAAGGGATTAGCTTTGCTAGCTGGACGCAAACTCCTACTCGCCGACGATTCGGCCACCATTCAGAAAGTTATCGACCTTACGTTCGCTGACGAAGGTGTGCGAGTCGTCGCGGTCGGCAATGGCCAGGAGGCTATCGAAAAACTCCTGGAAGTTGAACCCGATATAGTTCTGGCAGACGTCTTTATGCCGTCTCCCAACGGTTACGAAGTCTGTGAATATGTCAAAACTAACGAGAAGCTGAAACACATCCCCGTGATGCTGCTCGTGGGCTCTTTTGAGCCGTTCGACGAAGCGGAGGCGCGCAGAGTTGGCGCGGATGACATCTTGACCAAACCATTTCAATCGATTCGACGCCTGATCGACCGCGTCGGCGCGCTGGTAACAGCGCCGCCGCCGGTCGAGAAAGAACGTCCGACCGCCGAACTTCCGAAGGTTGAGGAACCGGAGGATGAAGAAGCGTTCATGGACACGTACGAGCTGGAAGTAACAACCGCAGACACGTTGAAGCTCGACGAAGTTTTAATTAAGCACGAACCGCAGGTGGAACAACCGGTAGCCGCAACGGAATCGTCACCACGTGAGGAGAAAATGGAACCTGAAACACGAAACGATTCTGATGTGCTGTTGGATCTTGGTGAGCCCGTGGGTGCTTGGGTTGCGGATGAGGAAGAGGAGTTTGTTCTAGACCTCGACGATGAGCCTGCTGCTGCTCCTGCTTACGCGGCTGCGCCGATGCGAACGTTTGTTGAGCCGCAAGTGACGGAAGCTGCTGCGGCGGCGGGCGCATATGAGTCGAATTATCAACCTGAAGTACATTCTTCGTTTGCAGACACGCAGGAAGTTGCGTATCCATCCGACGTGGCTGTAGTTGAGCCTGAACCTGAGCCGGCGTTCGCTGAACCTGAACCGGCCGTCGCGGCGCCTTCGACTGGTTTGACTGCGGATCAACTGACACCCGAGATGATCGACGCGATCGCGCGGCGTGTGGTTGAGATGATGTCAGACAAAGTGGTGCGCGAGATTGCGTGGGAAGTCGTTCCGGATCTGGCGGAGCTGCTGATCAAACAGCAGTTGGAGAAGACGAAGTAAGGATTGAAAACGTTCGTAATTATCGAGCAGGTGACTCGCAAGAGTCACCTGTTTTTGTTTGAGGTCGCAAATTGCGACCTGAAGATCAGCGCTTCACTCGTCCATCGAACAGCACGCCAGCGTCGGTTGAAAACAACAATCGATCGCCGCCAAGCCAAACATTCGTCACGTAAAAATCCGCGGCTCCGATTTCGAAATAGAGACGACGCTCGCCCGTGGCAACTTCGTAAACCGCAACGTCGCGGTGGTTGCCGCCAATCGCGATCTCTTTTTCGTCGCGCGATAGCCTC
>DATEWS010000238.1:0-6491 GCA_035257785.1 Pyrinomonadaceae bacterium | reverse complement strand
CGCCGCGCAGGGATCCAGTCCCGCGCCGTCGCGACCACCGAGACTCAATCGTTTCAACGCCGCCGGAGTCTCGACCGAACTGTTGCGACCGATAAATTCCTTGCGATCGCACGTCGCACTCAAAACCTGTTCGCTTGTCGCTACGAACGCGACACGGTCCGCAAATTCGTTGTTGAACGGATTCCTCGCGAAGATAGTCGATGCGTTCTGATCGATCTCGGTGATGATGTAAGGCGCTGATGAAGGCCTCGCGACGCCGAGCACGAGTTCGTTGTAGTTAGTTACTGTAAACCGTCGCTTCCGTGCCGTGCGATTCCGCAAACGCAACAGTGAGATCTTTACGGGCGCATCGAGTGGGGCGAAGACGAGCAACTCCTGCGAGACGCCGTGACTGGTGTGTTCAAAAACGCTGTAGCCCTGGCCGTGCCGGATGATGTATGGCTCACGCTCGCGAACCGGCAGAGGCGTGGCGGACCAGATCGTGCCCGAGTCTTCATCACGCAAATAGACAACTTCGCCCGGCGGATCACTAATCGCATCGTTGGACCACGGCGTCAGACGATTCTCGTGACTGTTTAGCGACCAAGTGCAACTACCGCCCGTTTCAGTGACCTGAAAACCAAAATCCACAGCGTTGCCGATGATGTTGGACCACGGCGCGGGAGTCCATTGTTCGGCGCCGAGGAGGGTAACGTACTCGCGCCCGCCCTGGTGAAACCCGCCGAGCCCGTTGAAGAATGAGAGATCCGGTGGCGGAACATTCAATTCCGGGTAAGTCTGCGAAGGCAGGCGCGGCACGAACGGTGGCGGCAAAGGTTCGTCAACTCGGTGACGTTCGATCTGCTGCTCAAACGAACCACGTTCAGCAACAATCACCACCCGCGCTACCGCGTGCAACAGAATGCGATCCGCTTCGGGCATTTGATCGGAGCGTCGCAGGTAAACGCCGCCGGGTTTGTCCTGAAGACCCTGCAATCCGCTGGTCCGTATCGTCGTTTCCAAATCCTGATGCAACAGCTGTAGATAGTCAGTCGGCGTGTCGTTGAGAATCACGAGGTCGGTCTTGAGACCTTTGTAGTGCAGATACTCATGCGCGCGCACGAGCTTCTTCACTGTGCGCATGTCCGCGGCTTTGTTTATTCGCACGACGACGATCGGCAAGTCGCCGCTGATGCCGTACGCCCACAGACTCGATTGCGCTTTCGTGTTGAGCGCGAGGACGTGCGGCGTTGGACGTAGTGACGGATCGGAATAGACGATGCGAGCCGCGAGTCGTTGAAACAGGTGCGCTTCGTCCGCGTCAACTTTCAAGTGACTCATCTCGACTTGCGCTTTGGTCCATGCGAGACGCAGCTCACGATCGAAAATGTTTGGATCGTGATATTTGTCCGCGAGCGCGAGTGCTTCTTCACGTGAGCGTGCGACGGCCGTGCTGAACGAGCAGCGCACCGTTTGATTGGGTTGAATTCTGACGCGGCGGCGCAGACTGAAGACCGGATCGAGCACGGCGCCCGTCGTGTTCGAAAGCGGGCGATCCTCCATCACCGCGATCGGATTGGCGGGGGTGCGACCGCGTCCAAGAAAACGGCCGCGATCGGTTTCATATTGCACCCCGCCGACCATTTCGGCTTCGGCCACGACAACGTGAACACCCCAGATCGGTCGTTCGTCAGACGAGCGTTGGCGGCGATGTGCGACGAGTGCGTTCTCGCCCGGAATGAATTCAGTCTCAATGAAGAGATTGCTGAACGCCTGGTGCGCGTTGTCGGCATTCGGACTTGCCAGCACGACTTCGGCGTAACTGGTCAACTCGATCTCGCGCATGCGCGAGGTGTGGTTCGTGAGTGAAATGCGCCGCACCTCCGCATTGTCTTCGGCTGAAACCACCACTTCCATGCGCGTCGAGATACCGGAATCCAGACGCCGGAAGTCAGCTTTGTCTTCCGAAAACGCGACGTGATACGACTGCGCCTTTCGTCGCACGGGTTGATGTCCCGCGGACCAAACCGTGCCGCTGCGCACATCGCGCAGGTAAATAAACGCGCCCCAGTTGTCTCGCGTCACGTCTTCACGCCAGCGTGTTACCGCGTCCCCTTCGCACTGCGAATAACCCGAACCAGCAGTCGTGATCATCACGTTGTAGTTTCCGTTCGAGAGCAACTGCGTGCGCGGCGTGCTGAGTTCGGCCGAATCGTAAACCCGAGTGATCGCGCCCGGTTGGAATTGCATCACTCTGCCGGTCAGCACTTCTTCTGCGCGCGGATGAGCCGCGGGCACTCCGACAGGGATGCGTTCCTGCAACAGCAACTCAGTGGCCTGCACTACGGGGTCGGAGTGAAAACGTGTTGGTCCAAGATCATCATGGAGCACGTTCGCCAGCGACACGAGACTCATTCCCTGATGGTGCGTCATGAACGCGCGAATCAGAGCCGACTTCTGACCTTCCGGCAAACGCTCGGTGGTGTAGTCGATCGACTCGTAGAACCCGTATGGTCCAAGTGCGCCTTCCTTTTGCAGGCGTCGAAGATTACTTATTGATGCGACCGGATCGATGGGTAGCGCCAGCATCGTTGCGTAAGGAGCGACCACGAGATCCTCAATCAGTCCGCGTTTCAAGCCGAGACCGGGAACACCGAATGGTCCATATTGATAGTTGAGACTAAGATCGCGAACGTTATAAGCGGCTTCGGAGATGCCCCACGGCACGCCGCGCTCGTCGCCGTATTCGATCTGGCGGTCGACGATCGTTCGATAAGTTTCCGACAACAGCGTCGCCTGGTAGTTCTTCATTACCAGCAGGGGCATCAGGTACTCGAACATCGTGCCGGTCCATGAGATCAGCGCGCGTCCGCCGTCGACCTTCGTGAGCGCGCGACCCATACGGAACCAGTGTTGTTGCGGCACGTCGCCTTTCGCGATGCCAACGAAGCTCGCGAGACGCGCTTCGGAGGCGAGCAGATCGTAGTAGGAGTCGTCGACGCGAGACGCCGTGACGTTGTAACCGATCGGGAATAGTTTGCGTTCCACGTCGAAAAGAAACGAGAAGTCCATCTCATCGACGATCTGATCGCAGCGGCGCGCGAGTCGACTGAGACGCGAAAGCGTGTCGGCGGAACCACCGGCTGACTGCTCCAGTGCTTTTGTGAGGCGTGCCGATGCTTGCGACAGCTCGGGCGAAACTTGTTCCTGCATCGCGGCGAGTTGGACCAGGGCGCGATCACAGAGTTGCGGGATCTCGGCGAGCGCCGGAACTTCCTGGAGCAGTTTGAGAATCGAAAGCCAGTCTTTGTCGTCTGTGCCGATTTCAGATTCCACCAGCGCCAGCAAACGTCCATAAGAAGTGAGTGCTTCGATGTCTCTGCGGCGACAATCGACCTGGTGTTGCAATGCGCCGACCCACCAGCGCAACTCTTTGAAACTAACGTCGCCGTGTTCGTGGGCCAACGCGCTGACAATGTCTTCAATCTCTGACGCGCGGCGTTCGAGCGAATCAAACAACACGATCCATGAGGAAAGATTCTCGCCCGGCGCTACGGTCAATAGTTGACGGCACGCTGCAATCTCATCCTGCAACTGTCTCACGGTCACGACTTCCGTGCGTTGCCGGACGGTTCCGAGATTCGCGGCTTCTGTAGTGACACCGTCAATTGTGTCTGTGAGTCCTTCAATCACACGCGCGTCAAAAAGTTTGTTTTCGGGAAACTCGACGCAGGCTTGTTTCACTGCGAAAAGATGTCCGGCGAGGTTGCCGCTGTCGACGGTTGAGATGTATTGCGGCAATAGTGGTTCAAGAGTTTTGGTGGCGTACCAGTTAAAGAAGTGACCCTGCAGGCGATTGAGTTTCCCCATCGTCGCGAAGGTCAGTTCTACTCGTTCGACGAACTCGAGTGCGCCAACGTAACCGAGGTCGCGGGCTGAAGAAGTCGCGAGCAACAACAAACCCATGTTTGTCGGAGAAGTGCGATGTGCGGTAACCGGCGCCGGATCTTCCTGGTAATTATCGGGCGGTAGCCAATTGTCTTCGGGGCCGACGAAAGTCTCAAAGAAACGCCAGGTACGCCGCGCGATCAGTCGAGCGAATTTCAAATCTTCTGCGGGCAACAGTTTTCGCTCGTCTGTTCGTGGTCTGCTCACCAGGTAAGCGATGAACGGTGAGAATAACCAGACCACAGCGAGTGGGCCCATTACAGAAAGGCCAACGCGTTTGTTGCTGAACGTGAAGCCGAGTGCGATCAGAGTCAGCAGTAGGGCGGGGAGCATGAACTGTACGAACGACCCGGGATCGTTTCGCACTTTCGTTTCGGCTTCGGCCGCGGAGATCCATTCGAGCAGTTTCCGTCGCGAGATTAGTTGACGGTAGAGCGCGCGCACGATCGCATCACACATCAACCAGGTTTGGTGTGGCAGAAAGACGAACGACAGCGCGATCTGTGCAGTGTTGGTGCGGAAGTCGCCCCAAATGCTCCAGAAGTGACTGGTCCATGCAATCCCGCGCGGGTGCATCGCCAGGCCCGTGGTTACGTGAAGGTAAACAGGGAACGCGATGACCAGAAAAACAAAGAGACCCCAGAGCCACGGCGAACCGGGAAAGAACGCACACGAAGCAACGAGCCAGATAAATAATGCCGGCGCAACGAGACTGCGTCGCAGGTTATCGAGAATTTTCCAACGCGCGATCGCCGGCAATACGTTGCGAACTTTTTTGCGTTCACCATCTGGCACGTGTGGAAAGAGCCAGCGAGCGATCTGCCAGTCGCCGCGGGTCCAGCGGTGCGAACGTTTCGCGTAAGCTTCGTAAGAAGCGGGATAGTCGTCGAGTAACTCGATGTCGGTCGTGAGAGCGGCGCGCGCGAACAACGATTCGAAGAGATCGTGACTCAGCAGCGAGTTGGGCGGCACGCGGTTATCGAGCGTCTGTTGAAAAGCATCGACGTCGTATAGACCTTTGCCGGTAAAACTTCCGTCGCCGAAGAAATCCTGGTAAACGTCGGAAACCGCGGTCGTGTAAGGATCGATTCCCGTGTAGCCGGAAAAAACCTGAACAAACTTCGAACGCGAAGCGCTGGCCAATGAAATGCTGACACGTGGTTGCAGGATCCCGTAACCGTAAGTGACGCGATTCGTCGCAGCGTCGATGACCGGTTGATTCAGCGGATGAGTTGCAACGCCGACGAGTTTGCGCGCGACGTCGCGTGGCAATTGCGTGTCGGAATCAAGCGTGATTACGTAGCGAATAGTTTTCAGTAACGCGTCATCGGCAGTTCGCACGACGAAACTTGTGTCTTGCGCACCGCGCAACAACCGATTGAACTCTTCGAGTTTTCCTCGCTTTCGTTCCCAACCCATCCACCTATTTTCGCCGGGGTTCCACTGCCGGCGGCGGTGAAAGAGATGAAAACGATCATTGCCGTGTTTGCGATTGAGCGCGTCGACACCGCTTTGCGCAATCGCGAGCAAGTGTGAATCGCTCGGGGTTTCTTCAGCGTCAGCGTCGGGAAAGTCGCTGAGTAATGCGAAGTAGACATGATCGTCCTGGTTCGCCAGGTAATGCACTTCGAGTCGCTCGACGAGCTCGTGAACCTGCGATTCGTTTAGAAAGATCGTGGGCACAACGACGAACGAGGCAGCGTTCTCAGGAATGCCTTCGGACGTGTCCATCCGGGGTAACAGTCGCGGTGGAAAGAAGTGCGTGAGATCCCAGTTGAGTACTGTCAACGCGAGATCGCTCGCGGGGATCAGTGCCAGAAACGCGGTCAGCACGACGAGGGACCAACCGGCGCCGTGGACGCGCATCGTGTAGAGCAACAGACTCAATATAAGCAGCGTCAGAAAGGCGAGTATGCCGAGGTACGTTCCGGTCGGGTGTCGCAATAGAAAACGACGAAAGCGTTCGTCGAGACGCGGTTGATAACCGAACTTTGCTTCGAGCAGAGTCAGGCCGTGATCGATCAGGTAATAACCGACGTGCTTTTTTGGACCGGACTCGTCTTGCGTTTGCGCCGCAACATCGACCGCGGCTTGCGCGATCTCGAGTTCACTGGTTCGAGTTCGTTTGCTGATTCGCTCGATGACGTGCCGGTAGCGGTCACGCGAGGCAAACTCCATTTGCGAATAAACACCGGCGGGATCGTTTCCCAGCAGCGGCTCGATCAAACTGACTTTTTCGAAGAATCTGTTCCAGTCGAGCGTCGAAAGCAGACGCATGCTGGTGATGATGTTTCCGACGGTGACCTGTGCTGCTGCTTGTCGCTGGTGTTCGGCGTGAATGATCTGCTCGACGCTCGCGCCCTGTTTCGCGAGTTGCTTTTCGATCCAATCCATGACGGGCATCACGGACGGGTGCTGTTCGCGGAGTCGTTGAACGAGTTGGACCAGAAAAGTCTGTGGTAGATCTTCGCGTTTGCCGTATCGTTCGGTCACTAACGACATCACGTTCGCTGGTTGCAGCGAAGCGGCTTCAAGAAGTTTATCGGCGAGGTTATCCGCTTCAT
>DATEWS010000237.1:0-3181 GCA_035257785.1 Pyrinomonadaceae bacterium | reverse complement strand
GATTCCAGCCAGTGCGCCGATAATTACCGCCGCCTGGCCGCCGTATAGCAACAGCGCGATGAAAATGAACGTGTCGTCGACAGTTATATTGACTTTTATTTTGGGGATGCGGATCGCAATGCGCGAACCGATGACGGCAGTTACGAGCGTCAGCAGGAGAAAATATCCGTCGATGCTGCCTTTCGGCAGTGTTATTGCTGAGTGGAGGACGGCAGCCGTGCCCACCGCAACGATGGACCACATGAAAACGCTGGCTGATGATTGTCGTCGGGGTTTCATGTCGCACGTTCCAGAGCATCCACAGATTACACAGATTATTTAAGTCATCTGTGTAATCTGTGGATGGATTGTTACTTCATTCCGGCGCCACTGTCTCCCAGTGAGCAATCGCCAATCGCAAAGCCGTCGCCAATCGCGAAACCATCGCCGATAGCGAAGCCGTCTCCAATCGCGAAACCGTCGCCGATTGCGAAGCCGTCACCCATTGCGAAACCATCGCCAATGGCAAACCCGTCACCGAGCAGGAGCGCGTTGGCGAGGAAGTAGGAACCGCCAAAGAGTGGCGAACCGTCGCTCCTGGTCATGTAGCTGCTGAGCGTCACCGACTTGACCCACATGTTGTAGTTCAAACTCTGGCTGGTGAGTCCTTCGTTAACGCCATCACCCAATAGGTAACCCTGGCCATAACTGACCTGATATTTGTTGATCAGATCCTTGCCGGTGATCATCGTTCGGTCGAGCACCAGGCCCTGGTTCCATGTGAACGTCGAACCCGCGATCGTGGTCTGCGGTGCAGGAGCAGTTTGCGTCAGCAGTGCGGATCCGAAAGTGGGCTTTAACAGGCCCAACAAATCTGTGCGAACAATCCTCGCGAGTGTTACGGCTCCGGCCACGTTAAGTTGACCGGCGCCCTGGTCCAACGTGTTGAATCCGGCCAGCGGTTGTGCGGTGTACATCAGAAGCATCTTGACCATATTCGGAGTCAAGCTGGAGTTCGCTTCCAATAAAAGAGCGGCGGCGCCTGCGACCATCGGTGTGGACATCGATGTACCGCTGAGGTACATGAGCTTCATGTTGGTTGTTGAATACTTGTAGGTTTCGAGTTCCGGGTATTCCTTGAGCAGGCCATTGCCAACTGCTTCCGCAGCGATGATCTTGTTACCCGGAGCTACGATGTCCGGTTTCATGATGTTGTCGTAGTGGACCAGGCCGTAAGAATCGACTGAGAAACTTCGAGTGGGACCACGTGAGCTGTAGCTCGTTACGGCGTCTTCGTTGCGAACGTCGGAGCCAAAGCTGTTGCTGGCGCCGACAGTGATTGCCGAAGGCTCATTGCCCGGACAATGAATAGCACCGTAGATCTTTTGACCGTTTGCGTCTTTACCGTTGTTTCCAGCGGCGGCTACGACCACAACGCCCGCGTTGACGAGCTTGCGCACCGCCTTACAGATCGGATCGTCTTCAAAAGAACTGATTGCCGGCGTGCCGATGCTCATGTTTACGACGCGCACGCCGTAGGTACCTTTGTTCGCCATCAGCCAGTCGAGTGCAGTCAGTACATTGGAGACCCGGCCCATGCCGTTGGAGTCAAGTACGCGAAGATTTACAAGGTTTGCGGCCGGAGCGATTCCTTCGTAGGCACCACTCGTCGGTGCGCCATCGCCCGCAGCGATCGCTGCGACGTGTGTGCCGTGGCCCCAGGGGTCGTCAGTCCGGTTCTCGCCGGTGAAGTCTTTACTGAATTTTATCTTGCCGGTGGTCGCGAATGATTTGTGTTTACTGTCAATGCCGGAGTCGAGTATCGCGATCGTCACGCCTGAGCCGTCGAGGGTGTTGTTTAAGCCGAGCAACGACTTTTGAGCGCGGACCTGCTGAGTGCCCGTGGTGTTGGTGATGTGCCCCGAGCTGCGAACCGGCGCATCGAGCGAGATGTAAGAGACGCTCGGATCCGAAGCGAGTACCTGGACCGAGTCAACCGTAACATCGAGGATGCGAATGTTTAGGTTTGCCAGCACGCTGACGAGCAGCCCACCAACTGTGTTGAGCAGGCTGCCGAGGAGGTTCGTGGTCGAAGACGTCGATTGCACGATCACCTTCACGCGCGAGTCGCCGTTACCTGACAGAATCAGCTTTTGCAGGTCCGGCGAGATCTTGGCGCTGGTCGTGGTGCTGGACGATGTATTACTGGCGGCTCGGGCGCTGGTGTTGGTTGACATGAACAATGCTGAGCACAGAGACAACAGCACAGCGGTGGCTACGAGCCGTTTTGGGAGTTGGGGGCGAGACATTCAGTTTCTCCAAGGGGCTAAGAATCCGCTCCGTAAAATGCGAGCACGGCCCTAGTGCTAGCCTCGTGCCACATGGGAATTTGGGGCATTTTGGGCGATCTGCTGAGGAAAGTAGATGTTTGGTTGATGAGGTTAGAGTAGTGCCAAACTTCAAACTGACCAGAAAATCAGTCAAGCTGAAACAGGTCGGTCAAAGCAGCAGTTCCATTATGGTATACTCCTTCGCGCCCAGCGGGCATTGAATCAATCGTCCTTGCCAACCAAGCCTTAGTCAGTAATTCCCGTCCGGTAAGCCCAGGAGGATTAACTAAATGAAAACCCGATTTTTTGTTGTAGCCAGTCTGATGTGTATTTGCGCGTTGATTGCCATCGGGCAACCAAATAAACGCCGGTCTCCCTCACCTTCGCCGACGCCGGCTTCCGCCTGGGACGACTACGAAGGAGTCAAATGGCAAAAGGGTAACTCAGTAGGTGTTCTCGGCGATATCGCGCAGCTGAAGGTGCCGGAAGGTTACGTCTTCGCCAACGCAAACGACACGCGCCTTATCATGGAAGCGAACCAAAATCCGACGAATGGAAGAGAGCTCGGTTTTGTTGCTCCAGCAAACGAAAACTGGTTCGCCGTTTTTGAGTTTGATGACGTCGGCTACGTCAAGGACGACGACAAAGATTCTCTGGACGCCACGGCCCTGCTCGATTCGATCAAAGCCGGAACTGAGCAAGGTAACAAAGAACGCACGCGGCGTGGTTGGGCCACGATGACCATCATCGGTTGGGAACAGCCGCCTCATTACAACGACATCACTCACAATCTTGAATGGGCTGTGAAAGCAACCAGCGAAGGAATGCTGGTTGTTAATCACAACACGCGTTTGCTCGGTCGTGGCGGCGTC
>DATEWS010000236.1:0-3442 GCA_035257785.1 Pyrinomonadaceae bacterium | reverse complement strand
CTAGCTAGAACAAGTCAGGAAGAGGGGCTTGCCCCCGCTCTTTGTGGAACTTTCTGCACCACTCATGTGAATACCACCATGAGCAAACTTCTTCCCCTTCTCGCTCTCGTTCTACTTTGCGCGCCCGCGGCATTCGCCGACGACGCGCGCGCACAGGAAATTCTCAAACAAGCTCGCGAGGCAATCGGTGGCGAGGAACAGTTACAAAAAATCCAGAGCCTGCAAATCCACGGGCAATATCGCCGCGTGCTCGGCGACCGCCAGATGAGTGGCGATCGCGACATCAGCATCCTGCTGCCCAATAAATACATGGTCGAGGACGCGATGAATCCCGGCGGCCTCAGCACGGCGATGATCAACACACGCGCACTCAACGGAGACAGAGCGTGGAGCGGAAACAGCGGCGGTGGCGGCGGCATGATTTTTCGCATGGCTGGTCCAGCCGGTCAGCAAATGTCGCCAGAACAGATGGAAGCGATGCAGCGCCGGATTTACAACGCCGAGTTTTCCCGTTACCTGCTCGCCATGATCTTAACGGCGCCGCCGGAGATGGTAGTTGAATACAAATACGCCGGCGAGTCGGAAGTTGAGGACGCAAAGGCTGACGTGATCGACGTCACTGGTCCAGACAACTTTTCCGTTCGCGTGTTCTTCGACAAGAACAATCACCTGCCTTTGTTGCTGAGTTATCGTGGACCAAAACCACGCGTCATGACGCTGATGCGTCAGGGCGGTGAACGCGCAAAACCGGAAGAGATTGCAAAAGCTCGCGAAGAAGCACAGAAGAAGGTGACCGCCGAAGCTCCGCCCGTTCCTGAAGAAGTCGACTTTTACATTCGATTGACGGACCACAAGAAAGTCGCGGGCCTCACGTTGCCACACAAGCTGACGTTTTTGACTGAGAACGAAGTCTCGGAAGAGTTTGAGATTTCCAAGTATCAGGTCAATCCGCAGTTCAAGGTCGATCTGTTCGAGAAACACTGAAGCTGCCACAAAAAGGCGCAAAGGCACAAACAAAAATGCGATTTAGGTCTCTCCATTCGTGTGCGATAGGTGTGTTTATCGCTCTTCTGGGAGCTGCGAGTCCGTGTCTGGCGCAAAACAACGCCAGTTTGGAAGTCGTTGTGAAAGATCCGACCGGCGCTTTGATCAGCAAGGCGCAGGTACAGTTGATCAGGAATGGAAAGCCTCAATCGCTTAGCTCAACTAACCAACGAGGCGAAGCACGCTTCAACAAATTAGCCACTGGTCGTTACCAACTTCACATCGAAGCTGCGGGCTTCAAAGCTTTAGACCTAGACGATGTTGAGCTCGCGAGTGGTCCATATCGGCGCGAAGTGACGCTCGAGATCGATGCTATCAAAGTCGACGTCGATATCGACGACGAAGCGCAGGTCAAAAACACTAACCCGAATGGACCAGCCTTCAGCAACGTCCTTACTGCCGACCAGATCGCGCAGCTTCCTGACGATCCGGACGAGTTTGAGAACGCCATCAACCAACTCGCCGGACCGGGCGCACAGATCCGCGTGAACGGATTTCGCGGTGGCAAACTGCCGCCGAAATCGCAGATTCGCGAAATTCGTTTCCGCATGAATCCTTACGCGCCCGAGAATCACGACGCCGGCTTCGGACTCGTCGACATCACCACCAAGCCGGGCGTCAACGCGTGGCATGGCTCGTTTAACTTTGGCTTCCGCGACGAAGCGTTGAACGGGCGGCAGGTGTTTGCGCCGTTTCGCGGGCCCGAGCAACAGCGTCGCTTCGGTCTTTCGATGGATGGTCCAATCTGGAAAAACCGCACGTCGCTGTTTCTCAACGCTGACGGCTCGTTGTTTTTCGACGCTCGTCCAATCTTTGCCACGCTTCCGAGTGGCACGCTCTCCGACCTCGCGTATCGCCCGTCGCGACGATTAAATCTCGACGCCCGTCTCGAACATGCGTTGACCAAAACACACACGTCGCGCTTTCAATTTCAACGCAACGCGAGCGCGCTCGATAATCTCGGCGTCGGTGACTTCGATCTGCCGTCCCGTGGTTATTCGCAGGACCAGACCGAATACATCGCGCGTCTCGGCGACTCGGGCGTCTTCGGGAAGAAGTTTTTCAATGAGGTGCGGCTGCAGGCTCGCTGGCTCCGAACTGAAGCACGCTCAGTGAGCTTGGGCCAGACGATCCTCGTGCCCGGTTCGTTCAATGACGGCAGCGCGCAGCGAAGTGGCGGGCGCAGACAGCTCGATTTCGAACTCGCGGACAACGTCGATTACGCACTTGAAAAACACGGGCTTCGTTTTGGCGCGCAACTCGAAACTGGCGGTAATCGCAGTAACGATCGCACGAACCCCTTCGGCACCTTCCAGTTCGCCGATCTCGACGCATTTGAAGCAGGACTGCCGACTCAATTCACACAACGCACCGGCGATCCGACAGTGAAGTATCGCCAGTATCAGTTTGGCTGGTACGTTCAGGACGACTTTCGCGTGCGCAAGAATATGACGCTGAGCTATGGCGCGCGACATGAGTTTCAGAATCACGTTCCGGGAAAGTTCAACATCGCGCCGCGGCTTGGATTTGTTTGGTCGCCAAAGAAGAACGGCTCGATCACGATTCGCGGCGGCGCCGGCATTTTTTACGACTGGTTCGCGGCGCAAACATTTGAGCAAACGTTGCGCGTCGATGGTCAACGCCAGCGAGATCTCGTGATCGCGAATCCCGGTTATCCGAATCCTTTCCTCGGCGGAATGCAAACAGTGTTGCCGCCAAGCCGCATCCAGACTGATCCGGATCTACAGATTCCGTACATCATTCAAAGCTCCGTCGGTGTCGAAACGAATCCATTCAAACTATTTCGACTGACAACGAACTATCAGTATCAACGCGGCGTTCACCTGCTACACGGACGTAATCTCAACGCGCCGGTTCCGGGTTTCGGACGACCGGATCCAACCGTCGGCAACATCACGAATATTGAGTCGTCGGCTTATCAATCCAGTCACCGTTTCATGGTCGGCATTGGTCCGGCTAAGTTTGTCCAGGGACTGTTCTGGAACATCAATTACCTGTTGATGAAGAACACGAATGAGGCTGACAGCCCGTTTAGCTTGCCTTCTGACAACTTCAACCTCCGCGCCGATCGTGGTCCGGCCGCGAATGACTTTCGACATCTGATCTCAGGCTTCATCAGCAAACGTCTGCCGCGGGGTTTCGCGATCTCGACAATCTTTCAAGCCACGTCGGCGCTGCCGTACAACATCACGACCGGTTTCGATAACAACGGCGATACGGTAATCAACGATCGTCCTGTTGGCTTGGGACGCAACAGCGCGCGTGGTGCATCGCGTTGGGAAATCGGTTCGCGTCTGAGTTGGGGAAAGGACTTCGGACCGGAACAAAAACAGACCGTGGGCGGACCGCAAATCCGAATGGTTCGCGTCGGGGGTGG
>DATEWS010000235.1:0-5813 GCA_035257785.1 Pyrinomonadaceae bacterium | reverse complement strand
GCGGTGGCGCAATCAAACTCGTATCATGGTGTTGGAGTCGTGAAGAGCCTGAATCCGAAGGCTCCCGCAATCGAGATCGATCATGGAGACATCGAGGGCCTGATGCCGGCGATGCAAATGGAATTTCCGGTGACTGACGCGAACATGTTGAACGGCATCGCCGTCAACGATCGCATCGACTTCACGATTGAAACGAATGCCGGTGAGATGAGGGTCACCGCGATCAAGAAGAAGGAATAGCGCCACAAAAAGGCACATAAGGCACACAAAAAATCGTTTTGAGCCTTTTGTGCCTTTTTGTGGCTGGTTTTACTGCTTTTGCAAACTCGCCAAAGCCGCCAGCACTTCGTCGCTGTGCCCGCCTGGCTTGACCTTCTCAAACACCTTGGCGATCTTGCCCTGCGGATCGATGATGAACGTATTGCGCGCGGAAAGTTTCGCGCCGTTGTACTCCATGATTGAACCGTACTGCTCGGAGACCTTCGCCTCGGAATCGGAAAGCAGTTTGAAATTCAAACCTTCCTTCGAACAGAAATCCTTGTGCGACTCCGCTGTGTCGACGCTCACACCGAGAATGACGGCATTAGCAGCATCATACTTCGCGAGATCGCGTTGGAAGTTACGAGCTTCAAGAGTGCAGCCACTCGTGAAATCCTTCGGATAGAAATAGAGCACCACCCACTTGCCTTTGAAGTCTCCCAGGCTCACCTGCTTGCCTTCATTTGTGGTCAGATTAAAAGCCGGCGCCGTCGCTCCGACTGCCGGCAGTTCATTGACTGCGCTGACTTGATTGCAAGCCAGCACGGCTACGATTGCGAACACCAAAAGAAAAGCGTACTTACCCATCTACAAACCTCCAGTACTATCAATGTGAATACTCGGCCACGATCGCCTCGCGAATTTGCGCCGGCGTCAACTTCTGTTCTTTCTCGAGTTTCAACGCCAGCAACGCTTCGTTAACACAAACAGCGCAGTGCGCTGCGTGCTCGTCTTCGAAGCAACTGTAGAGACTCTTGTGGCCAAAACCTTTGTCGCAGTGGCAATAACAAGGCAACTGCGCAATCGTCACCGGTATCTCGCGCACCGCGCGATACGCGTCACGAGTGATGCCGGTAAATTTATCGGGCGCCAATGTTGGTCCAAGTGATGACTTGCTCGGCGGTACTTCGAAATGCGCCGGAATAGGTTGAGTGCCCGCAGTCGCCGCATGATCGTGCGGCGCAGGTGCAGGTTCACTTGTCGAACTATGATGTGCGTTCGAATCGGCAGGTGAGTTACTGGAACTTACTATCAACACTGCCGCGAGCAGCAGCAAAACAACGCCGCCAATTAATAGCCAGTTCTTCTTCATAAAGACTTACTCCTAAAAGACCTCAATGCGTTCCATGCATTCCGCCCATGCTCATCGGGGCGGGTCGTAATCTAAAGAAAAGTTTCCAGGAAACCGGATGCGATCCATAAATCGGGTCGAGAATCGACGGCTTGGAATAGAACGTCACATCACTGCCAATCGCGAGTGACGTCTTATCCGTATTCCAAATATCACGCGCACCGCCAGCGGTGTAAGCGCCGATTCGAAACGATGGATGATGGTCTGTAATACCCAAGGTTGCGCGGTCCGCCGCACGCAGAAGTTGATTTTTATCCGCTAGTTCGAGTCGCGTGTAGAAGTAGTTCCGCTCGAGAAACTTTAAAGTCGATTCTGCCACATATCCGTTCAAGTTAAAAATTTCGCCGCCGTGACTTTCGTGATTGCGACCCCAGATCAAACTCGAGGCCCAATTGCCGCGTTCGAACGCCTTGTTATAACTGATCGACGCAGTTGTGCGACGCACGTCGCCGGGTTCCAGCGCTTCAGGATTTTTGAGGAAGCCGTGACTCACTTGCATGGACCAGTTGCTGTTGGGCGCGAACCACAATCTTGCAGACCGCGAGTTCCATGGGTGCGCTTCGAAGTTGTAGCGGTTCTCGTCGGGTTCACGACCGTTGAAGACCGAACCTTCGAGTTTGAACCAGCGATACGTGAATCCAGTCGTTACTACGCCGAAACTGATGTGACTCGAATCCTGCAAGTGATGCGACAACGGTGCTGACGTGTTTTCAGACGCCGACGCTCGGTGCATAAAGGCGTTTGGTCCAAGTGCAGGCTCGCCGGGATAACCTGCATAGACAAACCAACTCGCACGTTCGCCAATCGGGACCGTGTAACTCGCGCTAAGTTCCATGAACAGATCGTGTGGATGCTGGCGATCGATCAATGGTTCGCCTTTGTACGTTTCACCTGTCTGGAATAAAAGAGGTGAACCGCCCGGAGGAAAAGTAAAAGGCTCGGCGCTAAGCATCGCGCGCAGTTCGAGTGTTCCGGGACCAGCGCGTCGCACAGCGGAAGGCATGAACCAGTTTGCCGACTCAAACTTCGTGACGCCTCGTGGCCCGCCCTGGCGATTGACGCCGGCGACTAAGTTGTAGTGAAACATCAGCAACCACTCGCCGGATTGCTTATGCATCATCGCCATCGGGCTCGTGGCGGGCTGCCATGACGTTCCGGATCCCATTCGACCCATCGGCACGAGGTTCGATTCGCTTTGGCCGAGGCGAAGCAACATCTGATCGTCGTGCATTACGAAGATGCCGTGGTCCATGTGACCCTGTTCGTTCATGTCTGCCTGTTCAGCAGGCATTTGCGGACTCGGCGCGGGCGTCGCTGCCGGCTTGGCCGGCATCGTGTGACCTTCGTGTTGTGCGTAAACGGATTGGCCCAACGCGGCGAAAATTAACACCGCAGCTAAAAGTGCAGATCTCATCGCTATCCCTCAATTGGTATAGGTCCTATAGGACCTATAGGACCTATACTCGTCTTGCGTTACTGGTTGTTCTTATCCTTGGCGTCCTTCGACTTTGCCTTGCAGCAATCGCCTTTATGCGGCTTCATGTCGTGCTTCATGTCATTCATGTCGTGTTTCATCGTGCCATCAGCTTTCATTTCCATGTCGCACGAATCTGCGCAACAACTACAGCACTCATGACCGTCAGCGTGATTCATGTCTTTCTTATCCATCTTGCATGAATCACCTTTGCAGCAATCCGGCTTCGCTGCTGCGCCGGCGGATGCGGTTGTCGTGGTCGCGCCGTCTTCTTTCTTCATCGGACACGAATCACCGCTGCAACAACAACACGAGTCCATCGCACAACAGGCATCAGGCTTCTTTTGATCGCCTTGCGAAGGGGTCTGGGCCACGGCTACTGCAAATGCAAACAGCAGCAACCCAAGGAGCATGACAAGGATAGTATTCTTGCGGGGTTTCATTTTAGTTCTCCTGTTCTAAAGATTTACGCGCGAACGTGCGCAAGGCACACGCCCATTGCTCAAACACGAGTTACGAACAGGCAGAGCTCTAGATCAGGAAAACACACAAACGAAGGTGGGTAGGGCCGCGATTCGGCAGGAACGAGACAACGGAGTTGTTGTCTGCGCGTGCAGTCTGTTTCTCGAAAGTTGGTAATACAGCGACCGGAGTGCGTCCCGGATCCGATGCGTGCGCACTGCTCTTCGAAGTTGCCGCCGTTGCATTCACTGCCAGCGGACAATCCCTGGTCATGTCGTGCGGTCCAGGAGCGAAAGAGGGCAATCCAACCGGCTGTCTCAAATTATGGGCGACTTGCTTCTTCGGTTTTTTCGTCGCGCAGCAGTCATGCGATTGCGGCGCGTGACAGCTTTCACCTGCTTCGATCGTTGGAACCGAATCCGCAACCGCGTCAGCAGCCATCACGCTGCTGCTGCACCCGAAAAGGCATCCACCAGCCATCCAGATCGAAACGCTGGTGGCCAGCAGCAAGCGCACCACTTTGTTCGAGAAGAACAAACTCATCCTGCTCAGGAGTCTACTCCCAGACACAAAAACTCACAAGAGAACAGCGCTTTCATCCGGCAATCTTTTGTGCGTTTTGTGGCGCACTTCTGTAACGGTTGGGTTGCTAGCCTCAAACATCGGGAGAAACAGAGACATGAGTATCGATAAAAACAAAATTAAAACTCAGGATGAATTGGACGAACCCGCACCGATGGACCAGGCTGACCAACGCGCAGAAGAGGAGATGAAAGAACTCGAACGAAAGGCAAAAAAAGCCGTTGCAGAAGGATTACGAAATCAGGATGTAGGCGAAGAAGAGGAACATAACGGAACCTAACCCTCTTCTTTCAACGCCTGTTCCAACGCTTCTTTTAATTGAGTGGGAGTAGTTTGTGGATTGAAACCAATGAATCTCCGCAAGATGCGCCCGTCACGCGCGATGATAAAACTCTGCGGGATATTTGTGCGACCCTGCATCATGGCCAATGCTACTTCGGGCCTGGCCCACCCGATCTGGTAATCGACATTGAACTGACGTACAAAATCGCTCACGCTTTTGGCCGATGAATCCGGATTCTCGGTTGAGAGACCGATCATCTCCACGCCACGGTCCTGAAATTCTTTGTGTAGTCGCACCAGTTCCGGAGTTTCCATCCGGCATGGACCACACCACGTGGCCCATAGATTCACGAGCATTACTTTGCCCGAGAAATTTGCGAGCTTGATCGGAGTGGAGCCGCTGGCAGCCCGGTTCTCTGCCTCCATAACCTGTCGCGGTAACACGTTCGCACGCGCCTTCGAGGGTGGATCGTTCGAGTTGCAACTGGAAACGCCGATCGCTGCGAGTAGTCCGAGTGCAATTACGGTGGTCACCAGCCGCAGCGGCGTCCAAAACTTCATTTTCTTAACTTCGTTTTTTCTTGCTGACATTACTAATTCACTTCTTTTTACCGAACCTGAACGAGTCGAGAATAACCGGCGCCTCTCCTCTAACACCAACGTCGTCGAGTGACGATAACTCAGGCGCGAGATTTGTACAAAGCATACTCAAGGTTGCGCCGGTGTTGTCACCCTCTTTGCCCGTCGGCAGGAAGATGACGCGTCCCCATAGATTCAGGTCTCCGCGATCGGTTCCCGGCGAAACTCCTTCCCAGCGAAACTCGTAGGCGTCCATCGAGTTTACTTTGGTCGCACCTTCGGAGACTTTCTTATAGTCGGTGATGATCTTCGATAACGACTTGCTGATCTCCTCCACTCGTTGGGGAAAGCTCGGCATGTCGCCCACAAACGTGCCGGTGCTCGTGTACCAGCCGACAGCAAAATTCTCCTGCGTGAAATTGGGGGGCAGCATGCGGTCAACCTTCACAAAATTGCTGGCGCCGGCCACACCCGACTTCGGATCGCGAGTCCATTTCTCAGGATAGTAAAACGAGAAATCGAAATAGTGCTCGGCAAGCTTTCCGTCAAGCTTGTCGTTGGAGTTAACAAACTGAACCGTATCCGCGGGTGGTTTATAAGTATCTTCCGGTGTCGGCGATGGCGCCTCTACTGTGCTGGCCGGAGTTGGTGTACTGACATTCACGTTCACCGGTCGCTCAGGAGTCCGTTGTGCCGCCATCTCGTCGAGGCGCGGTTTGACGACGAAGAAGAATAGACCAGCTATCGCTCCCCCGCCGAGTAAGAGCAGGAGAAGCAGCGCACCAATAATTAGCGGCACCTTCGACTTTTTCTTCGCTACCGGCATCGGCAACGGAGCTGAAGGCGCGGGTGTCGCAAGTGCCGGCGGCGGCGGAGCTACGGGCACTTCAGCGGTTCGTTGCGGCGGCGGCTCGGCCGGTGGCGGAGTTGCTGCTACAGGTGGCGGCGGCGGTGGTGGTGGTGCTGGTGGCGGAACTGCCGGTGGTCTGGCGATGTCGGAAGGGTTCGGCGTTGTGTTGGTTGGACCAGTAGTTGGACCAGTGT
>DATEWS010000234.1:0-3455 GCA_035257785.1 Pyrinomonadaceae bacterium | reverse complement strand
TGGTCCACCTGCGCATGCACGTCGTCTTCAACGAGGAAGTGGTCGATCCGGTTTACGGTTTCATCATTCGCAATCGACACGGCATCCATCTTTACGGAACGAACACGCGCGTTCAGGGAATAACCAGCGGGCTAATCAAAAGCGGGTCGCGAGCGGAAACAATTTTTTCATTCAACTGCTGGCTGGCGCCGGATCTCTATTCAATCTCGATCGCGGTTCACAGTCCGGAGGCCGTGAGTTTCGACTGGCTCGACGGCGCTCTGTTCTTTCGTGTGATCAGCGGGATTCCGATCGAAGGTGTCGCAAATCTCAACGCAACGGCTACGACGCAGCCGCTGGTAGCTTTGCCTCAAGAGTCCGAAATCATTCTTGGACACAGTCAGTACAGAGAGCGATAGCGACCTGGTAAACGATGGGATCAAAAATCGTCAGGAAATATCGCATGCTGATCACGCATCAGGTCGCTATCGCTCCCTGTACTGACTGTGTCCAAGTCCGACGTGCGACTTTGAGACTAAAAGTTGTTTGGCGCAAGCTTGCGGCTTTGCCGCCGCGGCGTGCAACGACAAATGCCTTTTGTGCAAAGCAACCGCTGGATACTGTCGTTCACTCGATTTCATAGGAATGAAAGACGACGAACTGCTCAGGCTTGCCGGAATAAGAGACGTGGCCGGATTCTACCGCGATCGTTTTCTTACCGGCGGCGTTTTCGAAGCCAGTTACTTCGACGCGCTCGATCGCTTTGATATCAAGTTTGCGCGCACGATGTGGGTTTACGACAACGTGCGGCGCGGATCTTCGGTGCTTGATCTCGGTTGCGGCGAAGGACTGCTCGCGTTACTCAAACGCAAAGACGTTTACCTCGCGGGCCTGGATCTATCGCCGGAGCTAGTTGAGATGGCGCGTCGCAATGGCTACGACTCAGCCTGTGTAGGACTCTTGACGGATCTACCGTTTCCAACAGCATCGTTCGATTACGTTGTTAGTCTCGACGTCTTTGGTCACATCGGTTTTGACGAGAAGGACGCCGTGCTCAGGGAAATCAAACGCGTGCTGCGTCCGGATGGTGTGACGATGCACGGCATTGAGTCGCTCGATCCGATACTTCATCCCGATTACCACTCGATGAGTCCTGATTTCATTAACATCGATGGACACATCGGACTCGAAGTGGACGAAGACATCGCCGATCGTTTCGCGCGTTTTTTCTCGTCGGTGCAAACTGAGCCGCGTTACGCGTTGTGCCTGAGTGTGGCGGAGTTCATCAAACAGTTTGACGAATACGGCGCGGCTTTTGACGCTGATTTTATCGACTACCTGCGCGGGCTCTCGTTTGACGAGCGACATGCGTTCGATATGGCGATGGGTTACGTGTTCGGCAGGATTTCCGATTTGGATTTACAACTTCCGAGCAGCGGGCTTTACGTGCTGGTAAAGGCGTCAGACGCGGCCCCGGAACCGTTTTACAACGCGCATCGCGATCGCAGCGATCTGATTTCGACAAGTGGCGCAAATCAACTCGACAGGTATTCGCGAGCAGTGTTTGGCAACGGTTGGTATCCAGCAAATCACCTGCCGCCGGTTGCGCGCTGGATGAGCGGGCGTTCTTGGTTGCGATTCAAAGCTGGGCCATTCTCACGCCTTCGCCTGCAACTAACGACTCACATTCCGGAGCTGAAGACGTCGCCAATGAAGTTGGAGTTTCAACTCAACGGCGTAAAGTTGTGTGAGTTGTCTTTGTTTGATTATGGGTGGCTTGATCTAACGATTGATGTACCGGAAGCGGTAACACGGAACACCGAGTATTTTAAATTGGAGATAAACGCGGATCGAACCTGGCAACCGTGTCTTGCAAATCCAAACAGCGGCGACGATCGCCATCTATCCATCGCCGTCTGCAACCTGGAGATCAGTTAACTCAGGTTAAAGCGTTCGAGTAGCCGGCACCGTATAACGCTGTCATGATTGCCAGCAGCGATACGAACACAACCCTGATAGTTTGATCAGCATGGTCAGACTTCGCCGCGATGCCCAGGGCGATAAAGATCGGAAAGAAACCCATCGTGTAGCGCTCGAGCGACTGCAACATGCCGGACGAAAGCGGCAGAATGATCGACACCAACGTGTAAAGCGCAAACGCCCACTCCCTGCGCCGAACGAGAATATAGATACAAACAAAACAGAGCAGCGCGGAAGCGACGGAAAACAGCTGCATGTTCCAGGGCGTGATCACATGGGGGCCAACCAGCCAATCGATCACGGACCGAAGAAAAAAGATCGAAGGGTCACGACCCCACGCCACCTGCGCATGCTTGAATGCCAATGCGTCTCCGGTCAGCCGCCACGAATAGAACATGAACGCGAAAAGACCCCAGGGCATCAGGAGCAACCCTAAGATCTTTTTGACTTGCAACGAGCGATACATCTGCCAGCTCAAAACAAGCAAAGAAGGCAAAAGCAAGATACCCGTAGGTCTGGTAGTTGCCGCGAACAAACCGATCACGCCTGCAAGCCACCACCGTTCGCGCCTGGCGGCATAGAAACTTGCCACCGTCAAAAAAACGAACAGGGATTCAGTCATCGGGACGGAGAAAAAATAACTCGCCGGGAATGCCGCTAAATAGAATATGGCTCGTCGAGCAACCGGCTCGTCGTAGCCAAACGCGAGCGTTAGCTTATGCATTACGACCAGGGCCAGAAAGAAGAAAAGATTCGAAAGAGCCGCGCCCCATAGCAGCACATCCGACGTAACCCGGCCCAATAGCCAGAACAATATTGGCTGCAATGGGAAGAAGGCGAACTGCACGCTGCGATGGCTGGTCAAATCCAGCGGCCCGGGCAAGTAACCGGTGTCCGACAATCCTTTGTAGTGGCCCACATCCCCACGGACCATCATCTCGCGGAGTTTTCTCGCAATCTGCGGGCGGTCGAACGAGATGGACGCATCGTGGAGCTTTATCTCAGGCTTGCTCGTCACCGTGAGCTGTCCAACACTGATTAGAAGAAAGAAGATAAGCGTGCGCGTGAGTAAGAAGACGAATAGCGCTTCACGAACGCTTCGATCGTGCCGGAGGCGGACGAACAGTGTCTCGTAGAGCCCTTTTCGTAATCGTGCTAACAAGATTCGGAGTTGTCTTGCTTTCTGTTACAAGTTACTCTTCGGTCCACGCCGATCCGGCAATCAGCAGATGATTAGATGGATTCTGAATAATAACCGCATCAGACAATCCTCTCAATACATTGCGGCCGCAGCACTGTGCGTGCTGATGCTTTGTTTCATATTAAAGCTCTGGCAAGCCAACTTGCGCATTCCCTTTTTTTACTCGGGTGACTGTGTTTTTTGGGCCACTTGCATTAAGGGAGTAATCGAGAACGGCTGGTACTGGCAGAATCCAGCCGTCGGCGCGCCCGGCATTCTACAACTGTATGAGTTTCCGGTTATCGACAATGCCGTA
>DATEWS010000233.1:0-2110 GCA_035257785.1 Pyrinomonadaceae bacterium | reverse complement strand
CTTTTAGTCCCGATCGTTTTAGCTCTCAACCCGTAGTGTCCGTTTAAAGATGACTTCCGCAATTTTACCCGTCGTCCTGATTCTGTTGGTGACTGTGTCGACGTTTGCCCAGGGACTCGCTGCGACGAGCAAGGCCGATTTGAACCCTGATACCCGCACCGCCCAAGCGCTCTACGAAGATGCAAACGGTTATCTGGGCCGCAAGTACCAGGAGTTCAACAAACAAAAACTCCCTTACGATCCAAAGCTCGAAGCGCAAACCAAGAAAGAGCAGAAGGAACTCGCGATCAAAAACGCAGCGACTCTGCAAGCACGTTCACACCTCGCGGAAGAGGACGTCTACTATCTCGGTCTGCTGCAACATCTGGCCGGCAACGGTGATGCGTCACTCGGTTCCATGCGTCTCTTCTTAAAGAAAGATCCTGACGGTCAAAAAGCACAAACGGCGCGCAACGTCGTGGTGCTGTACTCGATCAAGAAAGATCTCATTGCGGAGGCGAATGCTGCGGTCGAATCGTACGCGCGACATCAGCCACAGAATGCGGACGATCGTTATCGTATGGAGTTGCTGATCACTGACGCTTACATGCGCGCGAAAGACTACGCGTCGATGAGCGCGCACGCGAAGCAGATGTGGGAAGCGTCGAAGAAATTCAGCGAGACGAATAAAGATGAGGTGTTCCGGCGCGATGAGATGTTGTTGAAGTCAACGGTGCTTTTGTCAGACGCGTATTTGAATTCGAACCAGAGAGATCTCGCGCTGGCTGCAGTGAGGGAACTGCGACGATTAGCGATTAAGTTGCCGTCGGCAACTCTCTACAGGAACGCCACGATGCGTGTAGCGCGGCTCGATCCGACGTTAAATCCTGAGCAACTGTTTGATGCGAGCGTCGCGTCGTCAAACACGCCATTGCCGGAACTCACCGCGAACGAGTGGATCGAACAGGCGCCGGCAAAGCTCGCGGACCTGCGGGGGCAGGTGGTGTTGCTCGATTTTTGGGCGCCATGGTGTGGTCCATGTCGTTATACATTGCCAAACCTTGCGCGCTGGCAGGCCAAATTCAAGAGCAAAGGACTCGTGATTCTGGGCGTGACGAAGTACTATGGACACGCTGAGCAGAAGCCGGTGACGCCGAAAGAAGAGCTCGACTACCTGCGCTCCTTCCGCAAACGCCAGGGACTGCCGTATGGTTTTGTAGTCTCCGAGGGAAACACAGACGAATTCAACTACGGCGTGTTTTCGATTCCGACTTCGTTTCTGATCGATCGCAAGGGCGTGCTGCGCTACATCTCGTTCGGCGGCAGTGAAGAAGAGATCGAGTTATTGGGCCGATTGGTGGAGCAGTTGATTGAAGAAAAATAAGGTATAGGTTCTATAGGACTTATATGACCTATTAGAGTCGTAATATGGAAGTTCAAAGCATTTCAATACTTAATATCGCAATTTCGTTCGCAGCGGGCATACTCTCGTTTCTCTCGCCATGCGTGTTGCCACTCGTGCCCGGATATATCTCGCTGATCTCCGGTGTCAGCATTGATGGATTGAAAGAAGGCACGACCAATCGTCGCGCCGTGATCATTAACTCGCTGGCATTCAACGCGGGCTTATCAATAATCTTTCTTATACTCGGCACCACGGCTGGCCTGGTCGGCGCCGCGATCACGAGTAATCCGTGGGTCAGAATAATCGGCGGCATCGTGATCATCGCTTTCGGTTTACAACTGATCGGACTACTCAAAATCTCAGCGCTTTATAAAGACACACGTTTCTTCTCAGACGACAAACCGCGCGGCATATTTGGCTCCGCTGCACTGGGAATGGCTTTCGCCGCCGGCTGGACGCCGTGCATTGGTCCAATACTCGGCGGCATCATCGGTCTCGCTGCGACTAGCGGCGGCTGGCGCAGTGGTCTCGTGCTCTCGGCTTTCTATTCCGCGGGTCTCGCAGTGCCGTTTCTGATCACGGGGCTCGGAATCAATCAGTTTCTGAGTTTTTACAAAGGCTTTCGCAAGCACCTGCACAAGGTTGAGGTTACCTCAGGCGTGGTTTTGATTGTCGTTGGTCTACTCGTCATGAGCGGGCAGTCAACATTGCTGGCGTCGTCGAAGC
>DATEWS010000232.1:0-2174 GCA_035257785.1 Pyrinomonadaceae bacterium | reverse complement strand
GGGGTCATACGAATACCCGCCGTTCTTCTCAATAACAGGTATGCCCTTACCTGCATAGTGCTTCAGACCGGAGAGTGCGGATGCCTATTCCACAGAACATTGCGACTGCCCTGATCTTCATTCCGTTGGCATTAAGCATTACTTACATGGACGTGCGTTACCGTCGAATCCCTAATAGACAAGTACTTATCATTCTTCTCTGTGGTGTGGCACTGAATGCTTTCTTTGGGGCCTGGCATGGTCTTTATGTCAGCCTTTTAGGAATAGTGATCGCCTTTGGTCTTATGTTTACTTTGCACGTTTTAGGAACCATGGGCGCCGGTGATGTGAAGTTGTTTGCGGCGATCGGAGCCGTCTTAGGCAGCTCTCTCGTCGTACAGACTTTTCTCATCGTCGCACTTACCGGAGGCATCCTGGCTATTTGCAAGATGATCTACAAGCGGCGAGTGGCTTCAACGATGCTTCGTGTGGTCCAGTTCTTCATCGGGCTTTTACCTGGTCGAACGGTGCCGCGCGTGAGTGTTCCAGCGGACCCGACCTATACGTTGCCTTACGCAGTACCAATTTGTTTAGGCAGTGTAGTTTCGTTTTTTCTTTTTCGCGTTTAAGAACGCAGTTGCATTGCTAGAAGGAGAATTCACGTTATGCGAAATAAACGGCTCATCATCGCACTCGCCGGAGCAGTGCTCTGCGGCGTGCTCGGCGTCATGCTGATCACGCGCTATCTGTCGAACGTGCAGGCGTACACCAGAGATCTTGGCAACGTGGTAGTGGCGAAAGTCGAAATACCGCTGGGTCAAAGAATTGCGGTGGACCAGTTAATGCTGGCGCCGATTCCAAACGGCTCCGCTCCTGAAGGTGCGTTCCGGAAGATCGATGAAGTGGCTGGACGCGTAGCAATCACGCCTATTGGAGTGCGTGAGCCGGTTACCTCGCTCAAGCTCGCTCCTGAGGGAACCGGTGGTGGTTTATCAGCGGTTATCCCCGAGGGCTATCGCGCGATGACAGTCAAAGTTGACGATGTGGTGGGTGTCTCCGGTTTTGTTATGCCGGGATCCTACGTCGACGTCGTAGCCGTGATCGTTCCGCCGACAGCGCAGGGAGTTCAGAGTCAAGGACCAATCTCGAAGATCGTTTTGCAGCACATCAAGGTACTGGCCAGTGGCGCGAAGATCGATTCACCCGAGAACCAGCGCGAACCTAACAGCACTAAGGCAGTAACGCTCCAGGTAACACCTGAGCAGGCTGAGAAACTCTCACTCGCTGCTAACGAAGGCAAATTACAACTCGTTATGCGCAGCTACACCGATCAGGAAGATTCGCAAACCAAGGGAGTCAATAAACACTCCCTGCTCACCGATGATTCGTCGGCACAGGATCCGGAACCCAAAACTGAGCAGCCCAAGGTCGTGAAGAAAAAACCGGTGACCCCGAAGCGTGTAGCCGCCGCTATGCCGAAGGAAGAGAAGCCGCCGGTACAAGCCCCACGCAACTCCGTTGAGTTGATCGAGGGTTCGAAGAGACGCGAGGTTGATATGCCTTAAGGGTTCATCCCTCGTCAGTTTTGTTTTTTAGACAGTTTTCAACCAACAAGGAGTCAAAAGTTATGAAGCCCTGTTCTGCCATGCGCAACATCATCCTCGTGCTTACCGTTCTTCTTTTCGCTTTTCCGCTAAACGCCTTTGCTCAGGAAACGAGCACCAATGCGTCTTTTGGCAGTGACTCCAAGGAACCGATTCCTGTCAACGTGCTGGTGGGCCAATCAAGGTTGATCACCTTCGATCGACCGATCGAGCGCTTCTCAGTATCCAATCCTGAGATTGCCGAGGCCGTCCTGGTGACTTCGAATCAAGTAGTTGTGAACGGCAAAGGCTTTGGTCAAATCAATTTCATCGCCTGGGAAAAAGGTTCTGCCCGATTCATCATCTTCGATGTTTACGTGCGAACGAATCTTTCTCTCATAGATTCGCAGATCAGAGCGTTGTTTCCGAAAGATGATATTCGCCTGAGCCAGGCAAACGGCTCGGTAGTTCTTTCAGGAAGCGTCAGCGATCCGAGGATTGCGACGCAGGCTGAGGCGGTGGTCCAGGCCGCGGGATTCAAAACCGTCAACATGCTCGAGTCACCAGTGAAGTCTGCGGCCCAGGTGCAACTTCAGGTACGTGTTGCCGAGG
>DATEWS010000231.1:0-5940 GCA_035257785.1 Pyrinomonadaceae bacterium | reverse complement strand
CGCTTCAGCCGCCTTGAGATCCGACCGTTGCTCGTAAGCCTGCCTGAGTGCTTCCTCGAGAGTGAGCGGCGGGGCTTCGGCAAAGGGAATCGGGTCGGAGACTTCATATTGATCGTTCGCGGGCAAACCTGTGAGTCGAGCAAGACTGATCTTTATTTTTGCGTAATCGTTCTCCAGTGAGACGAGGCGTTGTTGTTGAGTGAGTAGTTGAATCTGACTGCGGTTCAAATCCGTTTGCGCGACTACGCCGGCCGCGCGCTGTTCGGAAGTCTGTTTGTACAAAGCTTCTGCAGTTGTCAGTTGCGCCCGCGCGGCATCGATTCGCGATTTTGCGGCGATGACCTGGAGGTAAGTGCCGCCGACAGCAAGTACAACCAGATCACGCGCGTCAGCGACTGACAACTCGTTGGCGCGTGCAATCTCTTTGGTGGCCAGATAATTGTTTCGGGCGGTGAAGTCGAGAACTGTTTGCGAAAGTGTCGCTCGCAGATCGAAATAGTTAAATGGTCCAACTATCGTCGGAGGTGAAAAACCGGCGATCGGAATACTCAAGCGCACACCGAGTGCTTGCAGATTTGTTTGCTGAACGGTTTCACTCAGGCTTGCATTGATATTCGGAAGCAACGCGCTGCGCGCGATCTTGGATTGTCCGCGCGCCTGTCGCACCGCGGAGGTTAAACCCACGGCGCCCAGATTGAATTCGATTCCTCTATCAACTGCTTCGCGCAGTGAAAGCTTGCCGGAGAAGGGAAGTCGGGCGGTGCTCGAGGTGCTGCCATTGAAAGGGCCTTGCACCTGGACCGCGGGATTGATCGTGTTAATGCTGTTGGTGGTTCCGGGAATCGCAGTTTGAGTAGTGGCGACAGATCCACCTTGTGCGCTACGGCCCGACAGCGGTAGTTGACTGGCCTGAGTTCCCTGCGGCTGACTACTCGCCGGAGTGATTTGAAACAAAAGAATTAACACGATTGCTAACACGAAACTTTCCCTCCTTATAAAACAAATCCGCGTTTATTCGCGTCATCCGCGGCCTCAGCTTAGTTGCTTCCTAAATCGCCAAACACTCAACGACAAAAGCACGATCGTGATGATCGAAAGACCAAGAAAATTGGGCCACAGTGCATCAAGTCCGCTTCCCTTGAGCATGCTCCCGCGGGCGATCGCCGCGAAGTGATGAATGGGGTTGATGATCGTCAACGGTTGTAGCCACTTCGGCATCGCTTCGACTGGATTGAGTGCGCCTGAAAGTGAAACCAATGGCGGGTTGATAAAGAAACCCGTCAACAACGCCTGTTGCGCTGATTTACTAAACGTGGCGATCGCCGTTCCGATACCAATCCCGGTGAGGACACACAGCGCGCCGCCACCGATAACCGGCAACAGCCCACCATGAAACGGCACACCGAAAACTGTTTTGATCAGGATGAGGGCGATAAACATCATTAGCGAGAGCAGCAGGAACAAAGGCGCGATCTTCGCCACGATGATTTCCGCCGTCCCCGCAGGCGACATGAGCAACTGTTCGATCGTCCCGGCTTCTCTTTCTTTCACCATCGCGCCCGAGGCAACGATCGAGCTGTTCAGGATTAACAGCAGTCCCAGCACACCGGTCGTGATGAACCACGAGTCCATCAATCCCGGGTTAAAGAGAAAAGCGGGATGCAAAGTAGCCTGGCCGTTACGATTCGGAATCCCGCTCGACATTATTCGGATACCTTCCAGTCGGAGCTGAGCGTTGTATTTCTGAATTACAGCTTCTGCATAACCCTGACTGATCGCGGCTGAGTTTGAGTTGGTTGCATTTAACAGAAACTGCACAGTCGTGGGCCGGCCGCGTTGCAAATCACGAGCGAAGTCAGTTGGAATCACAATTCCTGCTATCAACGATCCGTGACTAATCGCTTCGCTCAGTTGCTCGACTGAAAAGAACGAGCCCGCCGCTTGAAAACTCCTGCTCTCCGTCAACGCTGCAATCAAGTCGCGACTCTCTTTCGATCTGCTTTCATCAACTACACCAAGCGGAACGTTTTCGACGCGCGCGCTGAGCGCGAATCCGAAAAGAGTCAGTTGCAATACAGGCGGAACGATTAGCGAGAGCGCAAGGCGTCGATCGCGCCGGATCTGGTTCAGTTCCTTGCGGAAGAGAGCACTGACGCGCGACCCGGAAAGTTTTTTGAAGAGTCCAATCACCTTACGCTTTCACCTGCATCCTTCGTTTGCCCACCCACGCAAGCGCGAAAAACAAACAGCCAATCACGCCGATGATCAGCGTCTTGGACCACACGGCGGGCCAGCCGCCGCCTTGCAGAAAAGCATCCCTGACAATCTCGATGTAATAACGACCCCAGATAAAATACGACAACCAACGCAACGAACCCGGAATGTTTTCAATCGGAAAGATCAAACCGGAAAGCAGGAACACGAGAAGAAAGCCACCAAGCGCGACCGCCTGCATGGCCGCGGCCTGGTTGGGAATGTTTGCCCCGATCATGGTGCCGAAACTCGCAACGCAAAACGCGTAAAGAATCGTCGCCGCAAGGAACGGCGTTGGGTCACCGGCAAAACTCAAACCAAAATAGGTGAACAACAGCACCATCATCACGAGGGTTTCCGCCAGCGCCACGGCCATGAACGCGAATACTTTTCCGAGCAGAAATTCCGACGCTCCGATATTGGAGACGTAAACTTGCAGGATCGTTTTTTGATCCTCTTCTTTAGCCATCGCGAGCGCGGCTAAGAGCGGCGGGAAAATAGATAACGCGAGCACAAAAATGCCTGGTCCATAAAATCGTTTCGATGATTTTCCCGGGTTATACCAGAGACGGATTGCTGCCTGAACAGGTTGCTGCATGCTGAAGTCAGCGGTGCGCCTGTTGTGTTCCGCGACGATCTGATTCGCATCACCGGCAATAAGTCTCGCAGTGTTTGCGTCTGAGGCATCGACAATGAGCGGAACCGCAGCGTTGGCTCCTCGCTTAAGATCTCGTTCAAAACGATTCGGGATGATCAGCACGGCGCGAGCCGTGTTTGTAGTCAGAGCATCATCCGGTTGTTTGTTTGTGGGCCAGGGAACGACGCGGAGCGTTAGTGAGGAACGAAACGCGTCGATCAGCTCTCGTGATGAAGGTGAACTATCAAGGTCCTGCACCACGATCGGAATGTCGGAGACTTGAAGAGAGATCGCGTTTCCGAGAAGAATGAGGAGAATCAGCGGCAGTATGAGTGCGAGCAGCATCGTGCGCCAATCGCGAACGATCTGCGTCAGTTCTTTGCGAGTTTGGGCAATGATACGTCGCATAAATCTAGAATTACGTGCCGGGTATCGGGTCAGTACCGCAACGCGGTAGCGTCGGGTCAGTCTCGCGTATGTACGACGCGACGCTACCGCGTTGCGGTACTGACCTCCTCCAAGTGTCGTTGTTGTGCCTGCGCCACTACGCTGATGAAGACGTCTTCCATCGAGAAGCGAGCTTCGCGAGCACTGACAACGTTGATTCCGCCGTCCTCGAGTTTCTGCCTGACTGTTTGTTCGTTATTACGATCGTCAGTAATCACGTGTAACCGATCGCCGAACAGCGAGACGCGCCAACTGTCCATATCTTTCTTCAACAGATCGCTCGCGCGTTGCGGCTGGTCCACCACAAACTCGATCAGGCGGTCTTTCTGTTCGGCTTTGATTTGACCGGGACGGCCTTCAGCGACCAGTTCACCCGCCACCATCATTCCCAGGCGGTTGCACTGTTCCGACTCTTCGAGGTAGTGCGTGGTGACGAGTATTGCTGACCCTGCATCAGCAAGTTCATTGATCATGGACCAGAACGCGCGCCGCGCAAGCGGATCGACCCCCGAAGTCGGTTCGTCAAGAAAGAGCACGGTCGGTTCGTGCATGATCGCCGCCCCGAAAGCGACACGTTGCTTCCAGCCGCCGGGCAAGCTGCGTGTGATTTGATTCTCTCTCCCTTCGAGACCGGAAAACGAAAGTACCCACTGCAATTTCTCTTCGCGCTCATCTTCCGGAACGCCGTAAACACCTGCGAAGAAGTTAAGGTTCTCCCTAATCGAAAGATCGTCGTAGAGAGAAAACTTCTGCGACATGTAGCCGAGGCGCATTCGCACGTCCGCCGATCTGACACGTCCGCTTTCGCCTGCTAATTGAATTTGACCGTGCGTCGGTTCAACCAAACCGCAGAGCATTTTGATCGTGGTCGTCTTGCCCGCGCCGTTCGCTCCGAGTAGTCCGTAAACTTCGCCGTACTTGATTTCGAGATTGACATTGTTGACGGCTTTGAACGAGCCGAACATTTTCACCAAATCGCCGGCGCCAATCGCAGTTTGGCCACGAAGATGCGAGTGATTGTGACGACGCGGAAATGGTTTCGCGTGTGGTTCCTGGCCCAGGTTTCGAAGAGTCGACACGAACGTATTCTCGAGTGTCGGTTCATCGACCCGGATTTCGTCGAATGGAACCCCGGCTTTGTGGAGTTCTTCCTCGACGATTTGTTGCGCTTTGTCTGGTTCTCGAGCCAGTAGATCGAGTCGATCGCCAAATCGCTGCACGTCCAGGATGTCTCGATCCGGACCGCTCATCCCAGTCAGAAGTTTTTCCGTCTTTTGAATATCGGCGGTCGTGAGTTCTAAACGTTTCGCTTGTTGGGTTTTGCGCAACTGATCCGGTGAACCGACCAATTGAATTTGGCCCTCGTGTGTGAGTGCGACCGTATGGCAGCGTTCTGCTTCATCGAGGTAAGGCGTCGCGACCAGAATCGTTAAACCGTCGGCGGAGAGGTGAGCGAGTGCGTCCCAGAATTCTCGACGCGATACCGGATCGACACCTGTCGTAGGCTCATCGAGTAACAAGACTCGGGGCTGTGGTACGAGTGCACAAGCGAGCGCGAGCTTCTGCTTCATGCCGCCACTGAGTTGTCCCGCCAGGCGATCTGCGAAACGATCCATGTCGAACATTTCGAGATAACGTTGACCACGTTCCGCAATCTCGTGTCCGGGAACGCGACGCAAGTCTCCGATATAGCGAATGTTTTCTTTGACACTCAGATCGGGATACAAGCTGAACGTCTGGGTTAAATAGCCGGTCTGCGAACGCATCGAGCGCGCAGGTTGGCCGAAGATTTCCGCGGCGCCGCTGGTCGGTTCCATGACGCCCGCGAGAATCTGGAACGTCGTCGTCTTACCGGCGCCATCTGGTCCAATCATGCCGAAGATCTCGCCCTTGTTTACACGAAAGCTAATGCCACGCACCGCAGGTGTTGGTCCATACGACTTGTGCAGGTCGTTGACCATGATGGCTCGCGTTGAAATGTTCTCTTGCATAACGCGTGATCTCTGCGGCCCTCTGCGGCCCTCTGCGTTCTCTGCGTTTACAGGCGCCTTTTAACGCAGAGACCGCAGAGATACGCAGAGGGCCGCAGAGTTAATTCTGTCTCGTTCGAGACGGCCAATCGTTTCCCTGGACCAGTATTTCGCCATCAGCCGGCATGCCGGGTTTCGCGAAGCGAGTGCCCTCTTTTAGTTGCAGCTTTACGCCGACAACCTGCTTCACTCGTTCATCGCGGAAATAAGTATTCTCGGGAGTAAATGTCGCTTCCGGATCGATGCGCGACACGTAAGCGTCGAGCGGTTGATTTGGATTTGAGTCGAGATAAATGCGCGCGGGCTGATCGACTGTGACCCGGCCGATGTCGCCTTCAGGGACGAAGCCGCGCAAATACACTTTGCTCAAGTCCAACATTGTGACGATCGCAGTGCCCGCAGCCACGACTTCGCCGGGCTCTGCAGTGCGAGTGGCGACAGTGCCGGCGAACGGCGCAGTTATGTTCAGGTCTTTGCGATTCGCTTCGGCTTCGGATAATTGCGCGCGGGCCTGTTCGAGTTTGGCGTTCGCACTCGCAATCTCTTTCTGCTGTGCTGCAATCTGTTTTCTAT
>DATEWS010000230.1:0-3433 GCA_035257785.1 Pyrinomonadaceae bacterium | reverse complement strand
CCCGCTCTTGCGATACGCGGTGGCCGCAGACTTTTGCTATCATCCCGTCCGAAATGTTCTTGAAGGTTCAAAGGGTCTTTTTAGGCCTTGTAATTCTGGCAGCCTTCTCCCCTCCAAACGCCTGCGCCGATGATGAGATTCGAATCGACTTGCCTGCCGGCGGCGAGCTGAAAGTTCGTAACGACTTCGGAAACGTTAGCGCCGAAGTATGGAGCAACAACTATGTCGCGGTCTCTGCGACGATCGGTGGCGATGGTTCCACGAGACTAACGCGGTCGCCGATCATCATCGATAATCGCGGCAAGTTGATAACGATCTCGGTGGTCCGACGACCCATCGATCCCGTCGTACCGGTCCACCTGAAAATCAAAGTGCCTGATAACGCTGACATCACCACGCATTCCTCAAAGGGCACATTTCAAACGCGGGTTGGGAATGGTGATCGGAAAATCGATATCCAGACAAAATCCGGCGAGATAAGGCTGGACGCGACCCCCGTAGTAGAAAACTCACCAGCAAAGCAACCTGAACTGGTCGGCGCCAACAGTTCAAAACCAGCAGCCGGAACAACGGATGGACCAGCGCCCGGCGATGACATCAGCGAAGGCGACGTGATTCGCGTCGAATCGCAGCTCGTCACCCTCAACATCAGCGTCATCGATCGCGGCACCAATCGTGGCTTGCTCGGCCTGGGCCAATCTGATTTCAAGCTCTTCGAAGACGGACAGGAACAGCGCATCGTACAGTTTGAATCGTCATCGGCCCCTTTCGATCTCATGCTCTTGATCGACCTGTCGGGATCGACGAAAGAAGTGATCAAGTTGATTCGCGCGGCAGCGATTCGTTTCGTCGAGGCAGCGCGACCAGCGGATCGCATCGGTGTAATCACTTTTGCAGGTCAGCCGGCGATCGTCTCTACTTTGACTGCCGATCGCGAATTACTGCGACAACGAATCGAGACCATCGACACAGCTCGCGGCGACACAAAACTTTACGACGCAACAAACTTCGCGATGGAAGAAGTCTTGAAAGAGTCGAAGAAATCCAGGCGGACGGCGATCGTCGTAATGAGTGACGGACTCGACGGAACGATTCCCGGAGTCAGCGGTCAGCAAGGTTCGCACAGCACGTATCCTGAAACACTCAGAAACATTCAGGAATTCGATGGTGTCTTGTACACCTTGTGGCTGAACACGGAGTACGAGGCGATGAGCCCGCTCGACACTCAGCCCGAAGCATTTGATGCCGGTCACGATCGTATGAAGGAGATGGCTGACGCGGGTGGCGGCGTCTTTTATGAAGTCGAACGTTTGACTGACCTCGCCGGTGCTTACGAACAAGTGGTGGCCGACCTCGGAACGATGTACAGTTTGGCGTACCAACCGTCAAATAACACGCGCGATGGGCGTTGGCGCGCCATCAAAATCAACGTGAATCGCACGAACGCAGTTCCACGCGGCAAACGCGGGTACTATGCAAACTAGGAACGCGGGAAGATTTTTCACGCAGCGGCGCAACGTCGCCACGGAAAACGCAAAGAAAACTCACGTCTTTTTTGCGTCTTCCGTTGCGCCGCTGCGCCGTTGCGTGAAAACTTTCTTCCTGCTTTTAGCTTTCACGTCGATCGGGCTCGCTCAGGATCCAGTCGAAACAATCCGCATCGACTCAGATCTCGTAGACTTGAAAGTCAGCGTCCTGGGATTTAATCCAAACACTCCCCCACCGCTACTCGATCCGAAAGACTTTCTCGTACTCGAAGACGGCGTGCCGCAGGAGATCTCATTCTTCGCCGCCGCCGATACGCCGTTCGATCTCGTGTTGCTGCTCGACCTCTCCGCTTCAAACTCCAAAAACCTGAAGATGATTCGCAACTCTGCAAAGCGCTTCGTCGATGCAGCACGCGACGTCGATCGCATCGCGCTCGTTACTTTCACCGATCAACCCGCACTCTATTCCCCGTTTACTTTGGATCGCAAAAAATTGAAAAAGACGATCGACGAGATCGACGACGCGATCGGTGGTACGAAATTTTGGGACTCGTTGGATTACGTCCTGACTGATCTGCTTTCAGAAGGCTCGGGCCTGCGCCGCAGTGCAATCGTAGTGATGACGGATGGCATCGACAACGCACTTCCCGACATTCCCGGAGTAGGCTCGCACCTAACCTTTCCAGAGTTGCTCGAAAGAATTCGAACCTCCGAGAGCATCGTTTTTCCGATCTATCTCGACACCGAAGAAGAGAACGTCAAACGCTATCACGTTCCTCGTGCAGCTTACGCGCAGGCGCGCGAACAACTCGGACAGATCGCAAACGTGTGCGGCACGCCGTTGTATAAGGCAGCGAAGCTCAGTGATCTCGATACCGTGTACCCGCAAGTCGTGCGAGACCTCAGCACGGTCTACAGTATCGGTTACAGACCAACCAACAGATCGCTCGACGGCAAATGGCGTTCGGTTGAAGTGTCATTAACGAAGCGCTCAGATCTTTTTGCGCGGACCAAGCGTGGCTACTACGCCAAACATGTTGCAAAGTCGTAGGTTTTAGCGGAGAATCCCGTCACAGGCGAAAACTCTCTCCCGCCTCGAAAAGCTTGTAAATGTTCCTGAGCAGACTATAATGCTCAGGAGATTCGACCCGCCCACAATCCTGAACTGCGAATCGGAGGGTATTTCGATGAGAAAAACTTTCGGCCTCCTGGCGTTACCAGTCCTTTCAGTAGCGCTCATCCTTTGCTGTTCCCTCGTCAACTTTGCTCAAAACCGCGAAAAATTCGTGATTTCGGCCAAAGCGGGCGGGATCAACGCCATTACCGGGGGAGCAAGCGTTCATGGCAAGGGCGAATCTGACTGGCAGCAACTGTCGATCACGGATGATCTGAATTCCGGCGACCGGGTGCGCACGTCTTCCGATGGCCGAGTCGAAATTCTTCTGAATCCAGGTTCTTACCTCCGGGTTGGAGGCAATTCTGAGGTCGAGTTGTCAGACAACACGCTTTCTAATCTCGAGGTTCGATTGCTGCGTGGGACTGCGATCGTCGAAGCCACCGGAGTAGACGGTCTCGACCTGAATATCAGCATCAGCACCCCACACACCAAGCTGGCAATCGTGCGGCAGGGACTTTATCGCCTGAACGTCGTTCCCGAAGACGCTACCGAGTTGATTGTGCGTAAGGGCCGTGTGATTTTGAGTGATTCACACACCAAGGTTAAAGGTGGAAATAAGGTCGTTTTCAGTGCCACGACGGTTTCAGTTGCGAAGTTGACGAAGGAAGAGAAGAAAGCTGCAGAGAAATCCGATGTGGACACGTGGAGTAAGGAGCGAGCCGACACTCTCGCTAAAGCGAACAGCCGCATCACCGGCCGGATGCTGACCACCGCTTTTTCTTCTTTCGGTGGGTATGACGTTTTCAACCGTGGCTTTGGGTTATGGTTT
>DATEWS010000229.1:0-2999 GCA_035257785.1 Pyrinomonadaceae bacterium | reverse complement strand
AAACTGGCTCGACACGGCGAAGCTGCCCGAGCATCTTGTAATCATTGGCGGCGGTTACATCGGTCTTGAAATGAGTCAGTTCTATCGTCGCATGGGTAGTCGTGTCACGGTAATCGAAGGCGCAAATCAGATCGCAGGCCATGAAGATCAGGATGTAGCTTCCGCTTTGCAAAGTTTGCTCGAAGCCGAGGGCATCGAATTTCACTTGAATACAACCGTGAAGCGCGTCGAGAGTATTCAAGGAAGCCTAAAACTGACGGTTGAGAAGGACAAAGAATCTTTCACTCTCTCAGCCTCGCATCTATTCGTTGCAACGGGCCGAACGCCTAACACCGAAGACCTCGGGCTTGAGACGATAGGTGTCAGAATTTCCGACCGCGGAATTGTTGAAGCCAACGAGCGGCTCGGAACCAATGTCGAAGGCGTCTGGGTGGCGGGTGACATTCGAGGTGGGCCGATGTTTACGCACACCTCCTGGGATGACTATCGAATCCTTTTGTCGCAGCTCGCAAGAGATGGTTCGCGTACTACATCTCGAGTTGTGCCCTATGCAGTCTTCACCGATCCAGAACTGGGTCGTGTTGGAATGACTGAGAGTGAAGCACGGAACAACCATAAACAGATCAAGGTGGCCCGTTATGAGATGAAAGGTAACGGCAAGGCGAGGGAGCTTGGTGAAACTCAAGGCTTCATCAAAGTTATTATCGACGCGAAGACGAATCGCATCCTTGGAGCTGCTGTGTTGGCATCTGAAGGGGCAGAGCTGGTCCACCTATATGTTGATGTGATGAATGCTGAGGCCCCGTATACTGTCATTCGCGATGCTATTCATATTCATCCAACTCTAGCCGAGGCAATTCAAAGCGCCGTAAAGTCGTTTGAGTGACATGTCTAGTGACCAAGAATCTCTCTTGTCTCTCTGCTTAATTCCTCTAATGCTGATTGAAGGTACCGGCAATTTTCTTCTATCGTTTCTAAGTCGCTAAGGGACTCAATGGCGCGAGGCTTCCCACACACAACCGCAACTTTGCCAAACGACACGGGATTGCGTGCCGCGTCCCACTTCCGCCGCTCGACAATCGCGGGATGACAATTTGCACTAAGCGGAACCAGAGGAACACGAGTAGCCGAGGCAAGTGCCAAGGCACCAACCTTGACGACGTGGGCCGATCCCCCACCATCAGCCGTTAAGATCACGCATGCACCTTGTTCAATCTTATGAGCTAAATCGATAAGTACTTCCCAGCTATGATCCGTGCCGCCACCGCGCACGACCGTAAAACCGAGTAATCGGCAAAGCAGCGCCAGGAAGTCTCCGCGCGGATCACACGAAATCAAAATCGCCATTTCGCGGGCGCTGCGCCGCTTCGCAAACGCGACCAGGAATGATGGTGCGTCTCCATGCCACAGAGCCAAAACGCAGGGAGCGGGAATATCGGGCCAACGAAAGTGGCCACCGCTTACAAGACGCACCGTTAGGGCGACCAGTCGAGCGTAGAGAAAAACTATGAAGGCAAAGAAAGCGGCGCCTATCTTGTAGAGTTGGGGAAGATAATACTGTGCGGTGGCAAAGAACCAATCGAGGCTGCGGGTCAACAGATTTCTGCCAGACTGTTTCTTAACCGGTGATGGTACGCTGGACGTCGAGAGAATCCGCTTGATCACATTCAAACGATCGGCAGCCGTTTCTGGGACGGCTTTAACATCAGATGCTGCAATGTAATAATTGTCCTTCATGCGAATCGCTCTGGATTTACTCAGTTCGCGTCAAGTCGGATTAGCTCTTAGCGGAGGCGCCGTTCGTGGCCTGGCCCACATTGGCGTTATCAAAGCACTTGATGAAGTCGGAATCAAACCAGTAGTCGTGGCTGGCACCAGTGTGGGCAGCATAATTGGGGCGGCAATCGCGGCAGGTATGGATTGGCGCAACATCGCCGAAATGGCGCGCGCTATTTTCTGGCCCACTCTGTTGAGCGGACCGGCGCTCGAGAGATTTTGCACTGCCCATCTTCCCGAGACTTTCGCGGATCTTAAACTCCCGTTTGCGGCCGTTTCGACGATAGTTCCTGCGAAGCGAGCGATTTCCATTACTGAAGGACGACTGGCATCGGCGATCAGCGCGAGTTGCGCCTTGCGGTTACTGCGGCGTCCAGTTGTTCGCCAAAGTTTGCGTCTGAAAGATGGCGGTTTCAGCTGCGTACTACCTGCTAATGCCTGCAAGGAATTGGGCGCCGACTTTGTTATAGCTTCAGATGTTTGGGAATGGAGCTCGTTGATGCGCTCTCTGGGTTGTTCACCTGCGGGGCCAGGTTGGAAGAATCGAGTTTACCCACCTCATTACCGATCCGCGCTGTCGCGCACGAACCTCCACGTTCAGCCAGACATTCCGATTTCTGGTTATGTGCCGGGTTCCCAAGCCGTCACCCGCATGATCGCTGCCGGCGAAGTTGCCACGTATCAGGCGCTCGAACGGTTTTCGAGGAAGCTGGCCGCCTGATGTCCGATTGCGTACCGTGAGGCGTAGCGCAAAAGGGGTATAAATCCAAAATCCGCCGCTGCATATTAAGCCTGCTAGTGGCCTAATGCAGTGATATAAATGCTTCTTCCCTGAGATTTCGCATCACGAGTTTTGTAGTAGTCTTTTACTCTACAGAGGATGGCAAAATGCCCATCGACTTAGGGATATCTTCCCCCTCGCCTTTCCCTAACCGCCCTGGCCAATCCACGTTCGCAGATCACGCGGTCAGAACGAGCGCGTCTTTCGGTCGGAGAATTGTTCTCGTTCTTAGCAGCTACGCCTTGATGGCTGGAGTCGTGACTCTCATCGGCTGGTTCGCGCACGTGCCGTCACTCACGGATTGGGCCAACAGTGGCATCTCGATGTTTGCCAATACAGCCGTTGCGGCAGCTTGCGCAGGCGCGGCTCTCATACTGGCTGGAATGTCCTCGCGTTGGACGCACCGACTGAGCACTGGACTGGGCGCCGTTGTTCTGCTAAT
>DATEWS010000228.1:0-2859 GCA_035257785.1 Pyrinomonadaceae bacterium | reverse complement strand
TGCATCGACACGTTGAGCACCGTACCTTTGTCCGGAGTATTCGTAAAACTCGCGGAGACCGAAGCCGGCAGGTCGCGACGTGGGTAAAGAGATCCGAGCGCTGTCTTGAGGTCATCATCAGACCGCTTAGCGTTTGCAGCTGGTTGAGTCTCTCTGAAATCAAAGAAGTGTCGTCGCATTCGCACACGTAAATCAGGCCGGCCTTTTACAATCACCTTGATGCGAGATTTTCCGGCCGTTTGATTTTCAGTGTCCGGTCTCCAGGCGAGGAGGTAATAAGCAGAAGTTTCAGTTAAAGCGTCGGCGACTCCGTCGTCGAGCGCACTGGCATTGAGAAACGAACGTCCGCCGGTCTCCGCTGCCAGAGTCTCGAGCGGTTCTTGTGGCATCTTGCTCTCGGCGAGTTCTCTGCCTGACGTTCTGGGTGAAAAATCCGGATAGCCATTTTGCGTGACGTCGATGCCGGGTCCGAAGGTATTCGAACGCGTGCCCAGGCTGTAAATCACAACTCCGACTCGCGCCGCTTCGCTCGCAATCCGCTTCATCTTCTCTGAACCATTCGACCGCTTGACATCCACAACAAATCCATCTGAGATGAAGAACAAAAGCTTGCGCCCGGCAAGCGGAGTAGTCGAGTGCATTACGCTTTCCAACCGCGAAAGAGTGTCAGTCTCCGCGAGCTTGGATTGAGCGTTGATCTGACGAACGCGGTTCGTAACTATGGTGTAGGCGTTAATGGCATTAATTTGAAGCTCCTTCATCGTCGCTTCGATGAGATATGCGAAGAGACCGCTATCACCATGATTGGCCACGAGGGTGGCGTCTACTTCGCTGATCGATACGCCGCTGGCTATTGTCTCGGGATTGTACTTGGAGTTGAGTCGACTGATGGCTTCGCGCAGTACGGCCTTGTTGTCGGTGAGCTGCTGTAGGAAACCGATCTGCCCGCTCGTTGATACGACAGCAACGCGGTCCTTAGCCATCATCCTGTCTTCGACGAAATGAGTGATGACCGTGCGCGCGCGATTAAGACCTTCGCTACCCAGGTGAACATCATCCACAAAAAAGAAGATTACACGGCCGCGATCGGTTGCTGAACCTGAAGTGGTTGGTAACTTCGCCGCAACTCCCTTGCGAGCCGCAGCTAGTTGCTTCTCTTCATCTGCGCTACCGGCGGTGACTTCCTCGAAGAAGGAGAGCGGCTGAAGTTTGGAATCAACACGCAACTCAAAATCATTTGCATTCAACCCCTCAACAAAGCGCCCGCGTTTATCGATAACTGTTACGTCAGTCTGAACCAATTCCGTTTTGACGCGAACAACATCGTCGGGCTGGGTCTTCACCTGAGCAAACATCTGCTGACACGAAATCACGCCGATGACGAGAATGTTCAGTGAGACTACGCCAAATCTTCGCATCGCATCCATCGATGCTAAGAGTACCAACTGCGAGGCACTCTTGTCTCACCGGCTCCTGGTTTTGCACAAAGATACGGCGAAACTAAGGGCAGCCGCCCAGGATTGTGAAACTCGGGGCGTCGGCGATGGCCGGCGCGCCATTTTGCGAGTTGGGCACACTGACTCTCGCGGTCGTCGTCGTTGTGTTGCCGGAAGTATCAGTCACCTTCAAAGTGACAATGTAAACCCGTCCATTGCTGTCGCCCTTTCGTTCTGCGCGCACCTGAACTGATTTACAGTCTGCGGCGATGACGATGTCGTTGATGGTTACACCGTCGGCAGTGGAATCGTCGGGCTCGTCACTCGAAACGCTGACAATCGTCACACTGCTAACTCCAACACTCGCATCACAGTTGTCGCTCACGCTCGTGACAAAATCACTCGCGTTGAAGGTCGTGTACGTGTGATCCGGCGACCACAAGATCTTATTCTGTGTGGTGATCGCCGGTCCCTGTGCATCGTTGACTCTGATCTTGAAACTGCAACTCGGACCAGCAGAACTCGTGCACGTTACTGTCGTTTCTCCAACGTTGAAGAAAGATCCTGACGGATGATCGCATGTAACCGTGCCGCAGTTATCGCCTGACGGTTCGCTGTAACTCACAACCGCGCCACAGTCATCGGGATCGTTTGAAACGGTGATGTCAGTTGGACAAGTCAAAACACACGGAACTTCCGTTTCAAATGCGCCGATGTCTGTGCCGTCGCTCGTCGCCTCGTTGGGTACGCCCGGATCATCAATCGTTCGCGCTTCGCCTCGCTGATCGAATGTGGACCCTGCGGCCACGCCTGCATCGATCGCGTCGCTGCCCGCCAAAGGTTCCATCGTTTCACTTGGACCACCGTTATCTGCCAGCGCCGCTAACATCGCATTCGCACCTGTCAGATCACCGGTACCGGTGAAGCCAACTGCGTCGGTCGCGACGCCGAGTAGATTGTGCCCATTACTGGTGACGCTGCCGTCGACATTCGGCCCGGCAGTAAATGCGCCGCCATTGTTTCCCGCGCCATTCGCGGCAGAGTTACCGGCGATGATGGTGTTTTCCAAAGTTACGGTTGGTCCAACGCGGATGCCGCCGCCGGTGCCTTCCGCAGCATCGCGCGCTGGTTTGTTTGCTCCACCTTGATTCACACCGGTGTGGCCTGCCTGCGCATTGTTCAGACTCAACGTTCCGTGCTTCAAATTGATCGTTGCGCCGTTGTTGTTGGTTAACGCGCCACCGTACGCGAGACCACCCGCGCCGTGCATGCCGCAGTTGAGGCCGCCATCTGTTTGGCCACCGTTGCCACCGTTTCCACCCATAGCGGTGTTGTTTGCAAACGTCGCAGTGTTAACGATGAGACTTCCGCCGTCGGCGAGGATTGCGCCCCCTCGCGCAGCGCCGCCGTCACCGGCGCTGTG
>DATEWS010000227.1:0-5280 GCA_035257785.1 Pyrinomonadaceae bacterium | reverse complement strand
GCGACAGTGCTGGTCCCATTTGCGACTTTCGGATCGAGTCCGAGCCAGATTAGGACTGGAAACGTCAACAACGTTCCGCCCCCCGCAATGGAATTGATCGCGCCCGCAACAAACGCGGCGCAGAGCATGACAAGCACGGGGAAGAGACGCATCGGATAATGGCTTACGGCACATGTTAATATAAAAACTCATGAACCGACACCTACCTATTTCACACAAAGGCACAAAGGCGGACGCTAAGCTCACAAAAAAATGCTTTGTGCCTTCGGTTTTATCTTTGCGCCTTTGTGTGAAACTGATCGTCGCCTTTGTTGTGATGATCGCGCCCTGCGTCGCGCGCGCGCAGGATGGCGGGATCGATTGGCCCAAATATCAGGACATGGCAGTCGATCTGATGCAGCAATACCTGCGTATCAATACTTCGAACCCGCCCGGCAACGAGATCGAAGCGGCGCGGTTCTTCAAGAAGATCTTCGATCAGAACGGCATTCAAAACGAGATCTTCGAATACAAGCCCGGACGCGCAAACATCATCGCGCGCCTCAAGGGTAATGGCTCAAAGCATCCCATCATCCTTCTCAGTCACATGGACGTCGTCACCGCCGAACCAGCGTCCTGGGAAGTCGATCCATTTTCTGCCGTAATCAAGAACGACTCTATCTACGGTCGCGGCGCTCTCGACATGAAGGGCGAGGGGCTGCTGCACCTCATGACGATGCTCCTGCTCAAACGAGAAGGACCAGCGCTCTCGCGCGACGTGATCTTTCTAGGTACGGCGGACGAAGAGGTTGATGACGAAGGTTCGCTCTGGATGATCGCCAACAAAGCGGATCTCTTCAAAGACGCGGAATACCTTCTCACTGAAGGTGGCGACAACCTGCTCGAAAATGGTTCCGTCAAGATCGTCGGCGTTGATGTCGCCGAAAAGGCTCCATTTTGGTTACGGCTCACAGCCACCGGCCTTCCCGGTCACGGCTCTCGACCAGTTTCTGACTCAGCCACAAACCGCCTCATCCGCGCGATGGGCCGCATACTCGATTGGGAAACACCGATCAAATTATTGCCCGCTGTCGAGCAGTTCTTCAAAGACGTTGCGCCTTTACAACCAGAGCCTTTGCGTTCGCAATTTGCAAACATTCGTGAGTCGTTAAAGAATCCGGTGTTCGCGAAGGCGATGGGCAGTCAACGCGAGTTCAACTTCCTGCTGCGCAACACGATTTCCATCACGATGCTCAGCGGTAGCAAGCAAACAAACGTTATCCCCAATGCTGCGACTTGCAATCTCGATGTTCGGCTGCTTCCGGGCGAATCCCCTCAAGAGTTTCTCAAGGCACTCACTGCTGTGATCGCCGATCCGACGATCAAGATTGAAAACGTGAACCGGTTCAAGCCACCCAACAGCTCCGCGACAAACACGGAACTGTTTTCACTAATCGCTCGCAAGGCGAAAGCGAATCACCCGGGCGCAATTGTAACTACCAAGATGCTGAGCGGTTATACTGAAAGCCAGCTTTATCGACAGCTCGGCATCGTCGCATACGGTTGGTCGCCGATTTACACCACCCCCGAAGAGGATGAAGGTGTGCACGGCAACAACGAACGTATCTCGGTAAAGAACGTTCGCCAGGGCACGCGCGAGCTTTACGAGATTGTGACAGACATCTCCCGTTAGCAGCCCCCGGACTGAACTCATTTCGAAAAGGTATCTATGCCTAAAGATCCGCATGAGATGAATGAGAACGAGGTACGTTCGCGTATCGTGACGCTTGCGTTCGACGGTGACGAGCGGCTGTTCATCGCGTTCTATCGAAAACTACAGCAGGGACTGCCCGAAGGCACGGGGATCGTGTTGCGTGGCAGCGTTGTAACCAACAAACGTCACGAAGACAGCGCGCCATTCGATTCGCAAGGGAAGGGAACGAGCGACATCGACGTGACACTCGTCGGCAGTAAAGTCATGGAAGCGTGGAATACTGACGCGTATTACATTCCGGGCCTGCACACAAAACCGTTGTGCGATAAAGATCCGGACATTGCGCCGAGTTTGAACCCGTTGCGTGAGTCGTTACAGAAGCTGGTGGGCCGTCCGGTAAATATGCAGGCTACGTCGAGCCTTGTTCTTTATGGTCGCGACGTCTTGTTCGGTGAACCATACTACGTTGTGGTTCCGTCGGGTGAAGAGGCGTGACCCTCAGGTTGCTGAGTTACAACATTCGTTTTGGCGGTCATGGTCGGGAACAGGCCATCGCGGAGACGATCGTCGCTGCTGCGCCCGACCTCGTGATCTTTCAGGAAGCGACAGACCCGAGAGTAATTGAGCGTTTGGCCGCGGCTACGCAATTTCCCTACTGGGCCGCGCGACGCAGGCATTCGATCGGTTTCCTCAGCCGGCAAGAAGTCGAGTATTACGAGTGGCATTATCCTGCGGGTTCGCGGCATTCGTTTTTAGAGGTCGTTCCAGCGGGGAATACGATGCGTGTTTTTGGTCTGCACCTGAGCGCGCGGTTCTCGAAATGGGACGAACGCAGGCGAGCACGCGAGATTCGTTCATTGCTTGATGGTATTAAACGTCATCAGCATGGCTTTCACGTTTTACTCGGCGACTTCAACGCCCTCGCTCCCGGAGAGGTTCTCGAACTCGAACGTCTGCCGGCGTGGATTCGAGCATTGATCTGGATCAGCGGCCGTAAGCTGCAACGTGAAACGATTCAATTGATGCTTGATGCGGGTTACGGCGATGGTTTTCGCCGCCTACATCCGGACGACAAGGGGTATACGTTTCCGACCTGGGATCCGCACGTAAGGCTCGATTATGTTTTTGTTCCGAAAGTGTTTGTGGACCGTCTCGTCACATGTGAGGTGATCACGGAACCAAACGAACGCATTCGAGCTGCTTCAGATCATTGCCCACTGCTGATTGAGTTGAACACGGATGACGCGGATGGAAGCGGATAGATCCGTGTTAATTCGTGTGAATCCGAGGCTTGAATTGGTGTGTGACTATGAATGCAGAATTCCCTGGTTGGTCCAAGAGTCATTTGGCGTCCCCACAACGTCACGCCTGGTTCCAGTCTGGCGTAGAAGTCTTTATAACTAACACCCGTGGGTTTGCTTAACCACGTCGCGAATTTCGCGTCGGCTAGATCGCCTGCACCCGCGCGCAATCGATACAACCCACCCGTTCCATCCGCTGCTTCTCTCGCGACGCGATTATGCGGTTCCTCGCAGACGCCCGAAACCGCAGCGTCGTTCAGTGGATCCATCGCGGCTGAGTCGTCGAGTAAGTACCACTCTTCGTATGCTTCACCATTCGTCTTTAGCCAGTTCGCGCCGTGAATGCGAAACACCACTGACCGCTGAAACCCCGGCGGCTTATTAGCGGCGAGGGTGCGATGAAACGCAGTTAGGTGGTCCAGGTACTGGCCGCGCTCGATATCCGGACGCGGCCAGTGCCAAAAAACGTATGCCAGCATCGTCTAAGCTGAAGCTGCACTGCCCTGCATTGCTTTGATGTCATTGAGCAACACGCGCTCGTGACCTTCCGGATTCACTTTCTGGTATGTCTTGCGCAGGTTGCCTTCCGGATCGATCACAAAACTGGTGCGGTTCCAGTACATCGTTCCCTTGTATTCACTCTGGCCCACACCCGTAGCTTGCAACAGCTCGTGATTCGGATCCGCGAGCAGATCGATCGTGAAGCTAAACTTGTTACAGAAGTCTTTGTGCGATTGCACGTCGTCTTCACTTACACCGACGACCGCGATGTTCGCGTCGTCAAACTCCTGCTTCGTTGCCGTGAACGACTTGCCCTGAATCGTGCAACCGGGCGTGTCGTCTTTTGGATAGACGTAAACAACGAGCCACTTGCCTTTGAAGTCGTCGAGCGAGACTGTCTCGCCGTCCTGGTTCTTCAGTTTGAAATCTACGAAACGTTGTCCTTCTTGCAGTCCCATATTTTGTTCCCCTATCAATATGTTGTCTCCGACAGATTTGATTTGTACTTCGTGTTGGTCTTGCGATCGGTCATTTCGATGTAGACCCAGCTTGGCGGTACCACGCCACTATCCAAAGAAAACCAGATGCCATGAAGGTCGGCTGGTTTTCCGAGCGCGCAAAAGCCGTTCAAACGCTTGCCGCTCTGATCGTAGATATCGACCCACGTGCGTGCGGCTTTGGTGTTGGTGCCACATGGCGGCAGATCGGGCGCTGCGGCAAAGAGATCGTTCGGATATTCGGTTTTGTTGAGCACGTCGAAATTGTAACGAGTGACTTGCTTGCCGCTAATTGTTAGAAACTCCGGGCCGAGAAAGTAAAGCACCGGATTTGGCAACACTGGCGCGGAGGCTGAGGTTTGAACTGCAAAGATGAAAAGGAGAGTAACAGAAACCAACACAGTTCGTTTCTTCATGGGGACTCCTTTGACGTTATCCACAGATTACACAGATTTTCTTTTCTGTGTAATCTGTGGATGGATTTACCACGCAACGGCGTAACGGCTGCGTCGCGGATCAGCACCGGCCGCCGCTACGCCAGTTTTCGGGTCGTAAATGATTACTGTGGGCGAAGACAGCGTGCCCCATTCTCCCTGGACCTTGACCTTGTGTCCTTTCTCCGAAAGCTCCTGGATCGTCTTTAAACCCACCCGCGACTCGACGTTGAGTGAACCTGGCAGAAACTCGTGATCGTCAAATGAGCTGACATAGTGTTGTGTGTCAAAGCGCGGAGCCTCGACCGCTTCCTGCGGATTCATGCCAAACTCGACGATGTTCAGCAACACCTGGAGCAGAGCCTGATCCTGATTGTCGCCACCCGGCGTGCTCAACGCCATGAACGGCACGCCATCTTTGAGCACGATTGTCGGCGTCAACGTGATTCTCGGACGTTTACCTGGTGCTACAACGTTCGGACTGTTCGGATCAGTCAGCGACGATTGCAGACGCTGGCCCATCAACACACCAGTATCACCGGCGACAACAGCCGGCAACCACGCACCGCTCGGTGTGGCGCTAAACATGTTGCCTTCCTTATCTATAACGTTGACGCACGTGGTGTCGTTGGCGCGCTCGATCTCAGGCACCGCAGAGGCACGTCCGATAGTTTGCACGGCGCTCGCGAGTATCGCCTTCATGTTCAACGGATCGCCCGGTTGCTGGGCGAGCGAGGCGTGACGTTCATCGATCAAAGGTCGTCGCAGTGCGGCATAGTTTTTCGACAGCAACTCAGTCATGGGGATCTTCACGAAGTTCGGATCTCCGTAATAACGATCGCGATCGGCGAGGG
>DATEWS010000226.1:0-3410 GCA_035257785.1 Pyrinomonadaceae bacterium | reverse complement strand
AGAGTTCCGGATCCGATGATTGCTCGACAGCAGATTCTGACTCAGCCGTTAAAGCTCTCCGCGCCCGACCCATTTCCTACTGGCGCAGAAATGCTTGTCGAAGCCCTGGTGCATGAAGGCGTTGACGCGATTTTCGGCTATCCGGGCGGCGCAGTGCTTCATATTTACGACGAACTTTGGCGCGCACGCGATCGCATCACGCACTACCTCGTGCGTCACGAACAAGGCGCGGTACACATGGCTGAGGGGTATGCGCGTGCCACGGGCCGAGTCGGAACGGTGCTCGTGACCTCTGGTCCAGGCGCCACGAATGCAGTCACCGGAATCGCAAACGCTTACATGGATTCAACCCCGCTCGTGGTAATCACCGGGCAGGTGCCGAAACACTTGATCGGAACGGACGCATTTCAGGAAGTTGACACTGTCGGCATCACTCGCCCTTGCGTGAAACACAACTATCTCGTTCGTGAAGCCAGAGATCTGCCGGCGATCGTACGCGAAGCATTTCACCTCGCTCGTTCCGGTCGACCTGGACCAGTCGTTATTGACATTCCGAAGGACGTCAGCGCCGCACGATCAAACTATTCGCGGTTGGACCACGTCAGCTTTCCCTTCTCTATTGAACCCGCGTCGGTAAATACAGACGCAGCACGAAAAGCGATCCAGTTGATACTTAGTGCGAAGCGACCTGTTTTATACGCCGGCGGTGGCATCACCAATTCCGGCGCGTTCGATTCCCTGCTCTCGTTTGCCGAGGCGCTGCGTCTTCCAGTTACACCCACGTTGATGGGACTCGGCGGCTTTCCGAGTTCGCATCCGTTATGCCTGGGCATGCTCGGCATGCATGGAACTTACGCCGCGAACATGGCAGTCGCCGAAAGTGATCTGCTGGTGGCACTCGGAGTCAGGTTTGATGATCGCGTCACTGGCAAGCTGGCGACATTCGCACCGCAAGCACGCATCATTCACGTCGATATCGATCCGGCGAACATCGGCAAGAACGTGGCGCCCTCACTTGCGCTCGCCGGCGACGTCAAACAGGCGCTCGATCAGTTTCTTTCTCTGATCCAACAAGAAAATCGAGAGCAGTCGATTAGAGAACGAGAACCGTGGTGGGATCGAATCCGCAACTGGCAGCGACTTCAGCCACTACGCTTCGAAGGTTCGCAGGACCAAATCAAACCGCAGGCTGTGATTCGCGAACTGCACCGACTAACCGGAGGCGAAGCGATTGTCACTACAGACGTGGGCCAACATCAGATGTGGGTGGCGCAGTTCTATCCGTTCACGAAGTCACGGCAACTCATCACCAGCGGCGGACTCGGCACAATGGGTTTCGGTGTGCCGGCCGCCATTGGTGCGCAACTGGCCCTGCCCGAACAACTCGTAATCGCTGTCGTCGGTGATGGTGGATTTCAGATGACCAATCAGGAGCTGGCAACCGCAATCCAATACGGCTTGCCGGTAAAGATCCTGATCATGAACAACGGGTATCTCGGCATGGTCAGGCAGTGGCAGGAGATGTTCTATGACCGCACTTACTCGGAAGTCGATATTTCAGTCGCGCCTGATTTTGTGAAACTTGCTGAAGCATACGGCGCCGCGGGTTTTCGAGCTGAGAGACCATCGGAATTACGCAGCGTTCTCAACGATGCGATCAATCACAACGGCGTCGCAGTAGTCGATATTGTTGTTAGTAAAGAGGAGAACGTGTTTCCGATCGTGCCCGCGGGCGCGAACGCAAGGGACATGATCACCCAATAATGCGTCACACGCTTTCAATCATCGTTGCTGACGAACCAGGCGAGTTATCCCGGATCGTCGGACTGTTCAGCGCTCGCGGATTCAACATCGAGACACTCTCTGTTGGTGAAAGCCTGGATCCACGCTGGTCACGCGTGACGATCGTTACGCGCGGAGACGATCGCACTATCCACCAGATCGTCAAACAATGCGAACGATTGGCGCGTGTCCGTGAAGTACAGGATGTAACGACGCGCGCGCACATCGAAAGAGAGATGGCGCTCATCACTGTCTCCGCAAGCGCGGGCGCGGATCGCCAGGAGGTCTTGAGTCTTGTGAGTGTCTTTCGTGCGAAGGTCGTCGACATTTCACACACCCAACTCATCGTCGAGGCCTCGGGAAATAAAGAAAAGGTTGACACGTTCATCGAGCTGCTGCGCCCGATCGGCGTCGTCGACATCACGCGCACCGGATACATCGCGATAAATAGACTCGCCGCTTCGGCTGCTGAAGAAGACTTTTCTCGCAACGACCCAGCGGCGCAAAGTTTTGAAAGGACGTTTTCGTGAAATGAAAATTTACTACGACAAAGATGCGAACCCCGCTCTTCTGCGGGACAAGCAGATCGCCGTGATTGGTTACGGCAGCCAGGGTTTTGCGCAGGCGAATAATCTTGCAGACTCAGGCTGCAATGTGACGGTTGGTCTACGCGCCGGAAGTGCTTCGTGGGAGAAAGCTGAGAACGCCGGGTTGAAGGTCTTGCCGGTGGCCCAGGCTGCGGCCGAAGCGGATCTCGTGATGATGCTCGTGCCGGATGAGCTTGCGCCCGACATCTACGCGCGCGAAGTTGCGGAGTCGATTACTCCGGGCAAGTACCTCGCTTTCTCTCACGGCTTCTCGATCCACTACAAGTTTATCGAGCCTCCGACTGACGCGAATGTTTTCATGGTCGCGCCGAAGGGTCCGGGCCATCTGGTGCGACACGAATACAAGCGCGGCGCCGGCGTGCCGTGCCTGCTCGCAGTTAGTCAGGATCCGACTGGCGATACCACCTCGATTGGACTGGCCTATGCATCGGCTATCGGTGGCGGACGCGCAGGGATCATCGAAACTACTTTTCGTGAAGAAACGGAAACGGATCTCTTCGGCGAACAAGCAGTGTTGTGCGGGGGTCTAACTTCACTCATCAAAGCGGGATTTGAAACGTTGACTGAAGCCGGCTACTCATCCGAGATGGCGTACTTCGAATGCCTGCACGAAATGAAACTGATCGTCGATCTACTCTACGAAGGCGGCATCTCCGAGATGCGCTACTCAATTTCCAACACGGCACAATACGGCGACATGACTCGCGGACCAGTCGTCGTGAACGACGAAACCAAACGGCGTATGCAGGGTCTGTTGGCTGAGATACAATCAGGAGCCTTCGCACGCGATTGGATGAAAGAAGCAAGAAACGGCCGGCAGAATTTCCAACAGCTCGACCAACAGGCACGAGAGCATCCGATCGAACGCGTCGGCTCGCGCTTGCGAGAGATGATGCCGTGGTTGAGTCAGAGCCGGCTGGTTGACAAAGCCAGTAATTGAGCCGATAGAGGTGTCAACAAACAATCAGCAAGAACAAGTCGGGAAGAGGGGCTTGCCCACGCCTTCGCGAGAGCGGGGGC
>DATEWS010000225.1:0-11175 GCA_035257785.1 Pyrinomonadaceae bacterium | reverse complement strand
GTCGACGAGTCGAAATCAACGGTGATGTAATAACGCGATACGTCGACCCGACGCTACCGCGTTTCGGTACTGACCCGAAATCGGCGCAACATCGCGTAAATCGTCGGCGTGACGATGAGCGACAATCCGAGTGCCATCGTTAGACCACCGATTACCGCAATTGCCAGAGGTTGTAAAAGTTCTGAACCTGCTCCAATCGCGAGCGCCAACGGCAACATGCCAAGCATTGCCGCAAGCGAAGTCATCAAGACTGGACGAAAGCGCCGTCGTCCCGATCGCAAAAGCGCGTCTCTCAACGTGTCTCCGGAGGCGAGGTTCTCTTCAACCGCATCCAGCATCAGGATTCCGTTTTTCGCGACGATGCCGACGATCATGATCATGCCCATCAACGAGACTACATTCAATGTTGAACCGGTGATGAACAACGCCAGTAACACGCCGCTGAGTGCGAGCACGGCGCCGGTCACGATCGCGATCGGATGTGCATACGAACGAAATTCGATGAGCAGTGTGATAAAGACAAGCATCACCGCGAGAATGAGCGCGAGCGCCAACTCGCGAAAACTCGATTGTTGCTCCTGATACAAGCCGCCATACTCGACTGTCATTCCCGGCGGCAGCCTCACATCCTTAACTAATTGCTCTTGAATCTGGCGAATCGCCGTGCCGAGATCGTTGCCTTCAAGCCGTCCGGTGACAGCAACCATCTGGCGCAGGTTCTCGCGTTCAATCTCCGCTTGTCCTTTGTCGATGTCAACGTCTGCAACCTGATCGAGCCGGAACAGTTGTCCTGACGCAGAACGCACTTGCAAAGCCTTCACCTTGTCGAGCGAGGTGCGCACGTCAGCCGGAAAAATAACTCTCACTTTGATCAAGCGATCCTGTTGCAAGATCGACGACGCAGCGTCACCCGTCATCGCGGTGGTAATGGTTGAGGCAATGTCGTTGGCTGTGACTCCAAACTGGGAAGCACGTGCGGGATCGATGTTGAAAGTCACTGCTGGTCCACTGATAACAACGCCGTTGAGCGTATCGACCACACCCGAAACATTCTTGATCGCCGTCTGCACTTCATCAGCCTTCGCTTGCAACGCGGCTGCATCTTCGCTAAAAAGTTTCAGTTCGATCGGCTCCGGATTCCCCTGTAGATCCCCAATCACGTCGGGCACGATGCCGACAAATTCAATGTCCAAAGCCGGCTCTGATTCGTTGATTTGCTCCCGCAGTCCTGCAATAACCTCTTCAGTTCCACGTTTGTGATCGGGTTTCAGCTTCACCGCGATATCACCCGTATTGGGTTCGGTTACGAATAAACCCATTTCGAGTCCGGTGCGTCGCGAATAGCTTTCGACCTCAGGCGTCTGCATTAATATCTCTTCGAGATGGCCCAGCATGCGATTCGTTTCTTCGAGCGAAGAACCGGGAGGCGCGATGTAGTCGAGTACGAAAGCGCTCTCATCGAACTCCGGCAGGAACTCTGAGCCAAGCGTTCGATAGAGCAGATAGGAGCCGGCAAGCACGAGGATGATCGCGATGCCAACGATCCACCGTCGATCGAGTGCAAAGCCTAGTATCGATTCGTAACGGTTGACGATGGCTCCCAAAAACCTTCCGTGAGTTTCATCGTCATGTGGTTTGGCTTTGACGAATCGTTGCGCGAGCACGGGCGTAAAGGCGAGCGCAAGCACGAGCGAGGTCAGCAGCGCTACGGACATCGTGAGCGCGAGCGAGCGAAAGAAAACTCCGGTCACTCCGGTTAACAACGTCAACGGCAGAAACACGACCACGGGCGTGATCGTTGAGCCAATAATCGGCACAGTGATCTCGGAAACTGCGCTCTGAACTGCCTCGCGACGCGACTGGCCGCGCGACATGTGAGTGTAAATATTTTCAACGACCACAATCGCGTCGTCGATCACGAGACCAATCGCAGCAGCGACACCGCCGAGTGTCATCAGATCGAAACTGAGTCCCGCGAGCCCCATGGCGAGAAAAGTCACGAGCACAGTCACGGGAATCACGAGAATGGCGACGAACGTCGTGCCCCAATTGCGTAGAAACGCATAAAGAATCACGACCGACAGCAACAGGCCTACAAGGATCGAGTCACGCACGGAGTTGATCGACTCGCGCACAAGCAACGACTGGTCGTAGTAAGGAGCGATGCGCACGTCTTTCGGAATCTGACCGCGCATTGCTATCAATGCTTCCTTCACTTCGTCGACAACGGCGACTGTGTTTGCATCCGGTTGGCGATTAATGTTCACGAGCGCGGCCGGATGTCCGTCGGCAGTAACGATCGTGTACTGCGGTTCGACACCCGCTGCGACTGTCGCGACATCCGCGACGCGCACCGGCGCGTTGTTGACGGTCGCAACGACGATGTTGTTGAGCTCGTCGGGTCTTTTTGCCTGGCCGCTGATTAACGCAAGCTCGAGTTGATGGTTCTCTTCGATCAGACCAGGCGAAACGATGATGTTTGAGTTGCGGATCGCGTCGACAACTTGTTGCGTGGAGACGTTGTGGGCCGCGAGCTTATCCGGATCGATCGTAACGTGAACCTCACGCGTCTTGCCGCCAGCCACAGCCACGACTGCAACGCCGGGCAAGCGCGCGAGTTGCGGACGCACGATGTAGTTTGCCAGGTCTGTGAGTGCGGCCTGGTCTCGTTTGTCTGAAGTCAGGCTGTAGCCTATGACGGGGAACACCGCAAACGTGAGTCTATCGATGTTGCGAATCTCAGCAGTGGGCGGGAGTGTGGTCAAGAGTTGTGACATCCGCGCCTGGACCAGGCTCAGCTCCTGGTTGATGTCGCCGCCCCAATTGAAGAAGAGACTGATCTCAGTCGAGCCGCGCGCAGTCTTCGACTTGATGCGAGCGATACCCGGAATCCCGTTCATCGCCTCTTCGATCGGACGTGTAACTGAAACGAGTGTTTGCGACGCCGGAGCTTCGCCGTTATCGACGATGATCACGATGCGAGGGAAATCAGTTTCCGGGAAGATCGCGACCGGAAGTTGCCATGCTGCATATAGACCAGCCGCACAAAGCAACATCACGATCACGACAATCGCGCGCGACTGGTATGCAACGATACTGGCAAGATTCATACAATTAGCCACGGATTCACGCGAATAAACGCGAATCAGAAGCAGTTAAGGTTCTTTATCCGCGTCTTCCGCGTTCGCCTGCGGCTCAACCTTGGTTCCGTCGGGCAAGGCGTAGTTACCTTCAACGACCACCGTCTCTCCGCCCTTGAGACCATCGACGATTTCGATCTTATCCACGGTGCGAATGCCGATCGTGACCTTTGTCTCGTGCGCCACATTCTGCGCATCGACGACCATCACGGTTCCTTCGTTCGCATCGCTTGTTTCCAATGTCACTGCGGAAGCCGGGACGACAATCGCGTCGTTCTTCGAGTTTGCGAGCACTGTCACTTGTGCGGCGCCATTCGCGCGCAACTTTCCGTCGTCGTTCGCGAGCGTCACCCAAACTTCAACCGTGCGATTCGTGGGATCGCTCGACCTGCCGAGCAACGTGATCTGGCCGTGCATCTCTTCCGCGGAGGAATCGGTGGGAACGACGGTCACGGTATCGCCTGTTTTCAGTTCAGCGACCGCCGTATCCGCAAACGGCGCTTTAACGATGACCGTGCTGGTGTCGGCGATCGTAACGAGCTTGCCTGCCGCTGATGCAAACTCGCCTTCGTACTGAAATTGATCGGTGACGATGCCGGTTATTGGCGAACGGATCGTGGCGTAGCTCAACTGTGCATCGAGCGTCGCGACGCGCTGTTGCGCCTGTGCGGTTCGCGCGGAGGCGAGGGCGCGATCGTTTGGATTCAACGAGCGCGTGCGCAGGGCGACGGTTTGTTCCTGCAAGCGAAGTTCATCTTCCGCGGTCGTCAGATCGAGTTGTGAAGCTTCGAGATCTTTCTTTGAGATGCCGCCGCGCTCGAACAAAGCACGACGGCGTTCGTAAGTCGCGCGTGCGTTGTTGACTTTCGCGCGCGCGTCGAGCAGCGCTTTCTGATCCTCCGCGTTTGTTTTGGGAATCGTGCCGGTGATAAGGCTGCGTTCGTTCGCGCGCGCCTCGTTCAGAGCGGCGACCGCCTCTGCGCGTTGCGCCTCGAGGTCGCGCGACTCCAACACGGCAATGACTTCACCCGCGTGGACCAGTTTATTCTTCAACAGTGCCATCTTTTTTATCTGCGCACTGATCTTCGCGCCGACGTCCGCCTTCTCACGCGGCCAGATCGTGCCGACCGCTGAAATCGGCGTCGCAATGCTTCCTCTTTCAGCCTTGACGACTTTGACGCTGACTGTCGGTGTTACTTCTGTCTCGGCTTCATGCGCAGATCTTCTCAGACGCCAGATGACCAAACCGACCAGCAGTATGACCACGAGCGCGCTGCCCACGATCAAGACAATGTTGCGCTGGCGTACTATTCGCGCTCGTCTAAGGTCGTCATCCATATTTTGTTCATTGCGTTCAATCATTGGGCGGTTGCCTGGCGCAAACGAGCCAGCGCCGTCTGGTAGTCGAAGATCGCCTGGTATAAAGCGTTGCGTTGCTCGACCAGTGTTGTCTGCGCGTCGGTTACTTCAACAATCGGCGCCTCGCCCGCGCGGTAACGCGCTATCGATGCGGCCACGTTGTCTTGTGCTTTCGCGACGCCTTCGCGCGCCAAATTGATCCGCGCCGCGGCAGTCGCTGCCTGTGCCTGTGCGGCGTAGAACTGTTGCGTGAACCCGCGCAGCGCGAGCGTTCGTTCGTTCTCCGCCACCTCGACACGCAAACGCGCCTGAGTCTCGCGGCTGCGACTCGCACCCCAGTCGAAAATCGGGATCGAAAAACTGATTCCAGCCGAGACGCCCGTGTGTTCTTTCAAACGAGGACTCTTCATCGAATCAGTATCGAAGCCGCCGTTGATGGAATAAGAAAGCGAAGGAAGGCGATCGGCACGAGCGATCCTGATCTCCTGTCGCGCAGCCCGCAGTTGTTGTTCCAGTTGCGTGAACTCCGGCCGGCGCGAAACATCTTCAGCCTTGAACTGCTGGAATTCAGAAGCGATCGGAAGCGCAAGCGCGAGATCAGTAGTACTGATTGGCCGCGCGAAATCGTAACCGACGAGCACGCGCAAAGATCCGGCTGTGACGGCCTCGTTTGCGCGCGCTTTTTCCAACTCATCGCGGCGCGCAAGTGTCTGCAACTGCGCGCGCGTCAGATCAACTGATGCGACTTCACCACCGCTCAGCAACAGAGAAGTTATGTTCTCAAACTCCTGCGCCGCCTCGAGGTTTGTTTGCGCCGCGCGCACTTGCGCGTTGGCGAGTGCGAGCCCGTAATACGCTTCGATTACTGCCTGGGCCAACTCGCGGCGCGCAACTTCAGCGCCGGCATGAGCGGCCGCGAGCAGTGCGCGGTTCTTTGCGAGCGTTGCCCGCAGTCGTCCGGCGATGTCGAAGTCGCCGGAGACGTTGACGAGTGCGTCGTACACGCCGATGCCATCAGCCGAAACAAAACTTGGCGCCCGCGGTTCTCCGGGCGGCAGTCCCAAAGCCGGCGAAGTGTAGATGTAACTCAGCGGTGTGCTGACTTTTGGCAGGAACGCCGCTTGTGCTTGTCGCAAGTCTTCCGCGGCGATGCGCTCGTTTAGTCTTGCTGTTTGAAATGCAGAGGCTTGCGCGTTTGCGAGTCGCAATGCTTCGTCGAGTGAAAGTGGAGCCGGTGAAGGTGCGGGAACCTGCGCGTGTATCGGAGATACGCAGACGAGTGCGAACAATACCGCAAGGGGGATCGCCCTGGGTGTCGCTCGTTTCAACATACTCAGTCCACGATGGACCAAGTATAGTCAATCGAACCTTAATAGAAGATTAATAGCGCACATTTGTTTTATCCACAGATTACACCGATTCTTATAAGACAATGGGTGTAATCTGTGGATCAGTAGTGCCGATCTTAGTGACGAGACTCGAGGATGTAGCCTTCGCCGCGGCGCGTGTGAAGTAGTTTGTGTGAGTGTTTGCCGTCGATCTTTTTACGCAGCCGGTTTATATAGACTTCGATCGCGTTAGAGAATGGATCGAACGTGTCGTCCCAAACATGCGCGGCGATCTCCGCGCGCGAAACGAGCTGGCCCGCACGGCGCGCAAGGTACTCGAGCAGCGCATATTCTTTCGCGGTGAGTTGCACCTCATCATTCGCGCGCGAAACGCGATGACTCGCCGCGTCGACAACCAGATCTTCAATCTCCAACACGTCCGGACGAAGTTGTGAGTCACGACGCAGCAACGCGCGAATGCGCGCGAGTAGTTCGCGAAACGAGAAAGGCTTGGTTAGATAATCGTCTGCGCCCGCGTCGAACCCGGTCAGTCGATCGTCAACTGCGGCTCGGGCCGTCAACATCAAAACAGGAGTCGAATCGCCGCGCGCGCGAAGTTCGCGACAAACTTCGTATCCGTCGCGTTGCGGCAACAACACGTCGAGAATGATCACGTCGTAGTCATTGATCGACGCCTGATACAGTCCCGCCGCGCCGTCCAGTGCGACATCGACGGCATAGCTCTGCTCGCGCAGCCCCTTCGCGATGACGTTTGCCATCCGCGGCTCATCTTCAACCAGCAGAATTCGCACGGTCGCCATTGTGAAGCTTCACCCCGGACGGTTCAAGTTGGAGTCCGCATTGTTTTCGAACGACGATCGCCCCACAAGCGCGCAATTCCATGACAGATTCGCTGGCATACCGCATGCTAAATTCTGAGCGGCTGTAGATCGATGGCTGCGAATCTCAAAGACTACTATGCGGTGCTCGGCGTTAAACGCGGTGCTTCTGACGACGAGATCAAGAAGGCATATCGCAAACTGGCGCGTAAGTTTCACCCCGATCTGAACCCGGGTGACAAAGCCGCCGAAGATCAGTTCAAGCAGATGCAGGAAGCGTACGACGTACTTTCAAATTCGGAGGACCGCAAACTATACGATCAATACGGCGACAATTGGCGCGCGGTTAAAGCCGGCGCCGGACCGCCGCCGCCGGGATGGGAACGTGCCGAGAGATCCGGATCTGGATCACGCGCGGGTGGCTTCGATTTTAACGAGTTCGATTTCGGTCGTTTCAGCAGCGGCGGTAGCGGCGGCTTCGACATCTTCGAAGAGTTGTTTGGCGGAGCGCGTGGACGTGGTCCAAGTGGCGGTCGCGGCCGCGATGTTGAAGCTGAACTGGAGTTGTCGCTTGAAGAAGCGCATCGCGGTGGCCGGCGTACATTGCAGATGCAGACCGGGGAAAAGACGATCGACGTAAACATTCCTGCCGGCGTGCGTGATGGCTCAACGATCCGTCTCGCTGGCCAGGGAGGAAGCGGGACCAATGGCAGCGAACCCGGCGATCTCTATTTGCACATTCGACTGAGACCGCATCCGGTTTTTACTGTGAAAGGTGACGATCTCGAGATGGAGTTATCGATCGCGCCGTGGGAAGCAGTGCTCGGAGCGAATGTGGAAGTGCCGACTATCGAAGGCAAGGTTGGGCTGAAAGTTCCGGCCGGTGCGAAGGCCGGCCAACGTTTACGTTTGCGCGGTCAGGGTTTGAACAAGCGCAATGGAGGAAGAGGCGATGAATACGTGCGCTTGAAAGTCGTGGTGCCGAAAGAAGTCAGTGATGAAGAGCGTCGCTTGTATGAAGAGTTGAAGCGTGTCTCTCGATTTAACCCACGGAGTTGAGAAAAATGTGGGCAGCAGATCTAGATCTCGATGAACCGTTAACGTGCGATGTAGTCGCGACGATAGTGGGCGCGAAGCGTTCGCTCGTCGTGCGGCTGGTCCAACAGGGATTGATTGAGACAGTCGATACAGAAACTGATGAACCACTCGTGCCAAGACGTGCAGTGGTGCGAATTCGACGAATGCAACGACTGCGGCGCGATCTCGGCGTTAACTTCGCCGGCGCCGCAGTCATTCTCGATCTCGTAGGACGAATTGAACAACTGAATAGCGAACTCGAGCGGAGGAGAGAGTAATGAAAGTGAAGAATTTGATCGGGTGTGTTGTGTTGATAGCGACGCTGCTAGTGGGTTGCAATCGATCGGGCGAGAAGAATTTTCACCTGACAACGTCGTCCACCCCTGCCGGTGGCAATCCGCCTGCAAGCACTGCCGCGCCGCCGAGCGCCGCGCCGGGAATTTCATATGCCGACGTGGTTAGCAGAGTCGCGCCGGCCGTCGTCACGATCCATTCACAAATGCGCGTGCGGCAACCGCAGCAGTTTCCGTTTATGGACGATCCGTTCTTTCGACGGTTTTTCGGCGAGCGCACGCAACAAGCGCCGCCTGAACGAACCAGACAGGCGCTGGGCTCGGGCGTAATCGTCAGTCAGGATGGTTATATTGTGACTAATCATCACGTGATCGATGGAGCGGATCAGATCAAAGTGGATCTGACTGATGGCCGGTCGTTCGACGCGAAGCTAGTCGGTTCTGATCCGCCGAGCGATCTCGCAGTGCTGAAAATCGAAGCGAGTAACCTGACGATGCTTACCCTGGGCGACTCGGATCGCACACGCATCGGGGATGTTGTGCTTGCGATCGGTAATCCGCTCGGCGTTGGCCAAACTGTGACGATGGGCATCATCAGTGCGAAGGGACGTCAGACTGGTTTGAGTAACGGAAGCTTCGAAGATTTTCTGCAAACGGATGCGCCGATCAATCAAGGCAACTCCGGCGGTGCATTGGTTAGCACGAACAGTGAACTGATCGGGATTAACTCGCAGATTCTCTCGCCGTCGGGCGGAAGCATCGGTCTCGGCTTTGCGATTCCTTCAAACATGGCGCGCACAGTGCTTGAACAGTTAATCAACAACGGCAAGGTGAGGCGTGGTCAACTCGGGATCACGGTGCTGAAGATTCCGTCGGAAGAAGCCTCGCAGCTTGGTGTTACTCAAGGACCGGGTGTGGTTGTTTACCAGGTGCAAGGGGGCAGTGCGGCGGATCGCGCCGGGCTGCGTCAGGGTGACGTGATCTCGGCTCTGAATGGAACGGCGATCACCGATCCGAATACATTTCGCAATTCGATTGCGAGTATCTCTCCGGGCACCGAAGTGACGTTGACCGTGAGACGTGACGGCAGCGAACGCCAGGTGCGCGCAACGCTCGGCGAATTCATCCCGCAGGCCGCCCGACCCGAGTGAGTGAGGAGACGGTTTCTCGCGGGGCGGCGCGACGGCGCGAGGAAAGACTATTCAATAAAGCGTTGCGCCGTTGCGCCGCCGCGTCGCCGCGTGAGAAATGCATCTTATTCAGGCAATGAATGGAAACGTTTGAGGTGGGTGCGGTAGGCCAGCAATTGTGATTCGAACTCGGCTTCACTCAAGTCGAGCTCGGCGCGAATGATGTGAGCGCCGTAGCGCAGACGTTCGAGACGTTTCTCGGCGTTCCAGTAGAGAAAGCCGGCGCGGCGATCGATCAGATCTTCGACGGTGCAGACCATTTCGTGCCGGCAGACATATTGCACTTCGGCGCGAATCGGTTCACCTTCTTGCAGTCGCGTCACCTCGGCGCAGATCTGATCCGCGTCGAGACCATAACGTTGATACAGAACGCGAAAATACGAAGTTAATCTTGGACAACGTCTCACCCAGTAAGCCAGGCTTTCCGCGACTGCCTCGTTGGTTCCGCCGATTGAGATCTTGTGAGTGGTACAGTTGGACCAGGACGGATCGCGACCGGTGATCCTGATGACGCGGTCGAGCACGCGCTCGGCAGTAATGCGTGCGGTGGTGAGTTTGCCACCGATGACGCTCACGAGTCCTGATGACGACACTTCGATGTGATCTTCACGCGTCACTGAGGATGAATCTGATTGATCGCCATTAGCGAAGAGCGGACGAAACCCACTGTAAACGAATTGAACTTTGCTGCGGTCCAGTTGCGCTTCGGGCATGAAACTGTTGAGCGAGGCGAGTAGATATTCGACGTCAGTTGCAGCCGGTATCGGCAGATCAGGATTCGCTTCCTCCCAGTGATCGGAAGTTCCGTAAAGAAAGCATTCCTCGTGTTTTGCTAAGAAGAGTGAACGGCCATCGAGCGGCGACGAGAAGACGATCGTAGTCGAGAGCGGCACGTCTTCTTCGGCGAAAACGAGGTGAGTGCCTTTCGAAAATCGCGGCGGCTTTGCGTCTTTTGCTCCATCAAGCTGCCGGATCTGATCCGAAAAGATGCCGGTTGCATTGACTACGACGCGCGCGCGTACGTCGTAATCACACCCGCTGAGCTCATCGTAAATTCGTGCGCCGGCGACGTGATTATTGTCGACGAGCAACTGTGTTACCGGAGCATAGTTATTAGCCACACCATCGTGCGCGACTCCGTCCTTCAGCACCTCCATGGTCCAGCGACTGTCATTGATAACGGCGTCGTAGTACAAGCATCCACCTGTTAGTCCTTCAGCCGGCAAGGCTGGCGCGAGTGACAGCGTCTCTTCGCGACTCAGAAATCTATGAAACCGGTGATTGTTAAATCCGGAGAGCGCTTCGTACGCCAGCATCCCGAGACGCATCGCCCACCGCCGCTCGCCTCGATGTCGATACAGCGGAACGAGGAAGGGAAGTGGGCGCACCAAACGTTTGTTGAGTCGAATGTGCAGGTTCCGCTCGTGACACGATTCCCACGCGAGACCGAGCCCGAGATTCTTGATATAACGGAGTCCGCCGTGAATTAGTTTTGAACTGCGCCCGCTTGTTGCTGACGCGAAGTCTTTCGCTTCGACGAGTGCGACTTTCATCCCGCGCAGTGCCGCATCACGAAATATCGATGCGCCCGTGATGCCGCCACCGATGACGAGCAAATCAAACTTCTCCTCCGCGAGTTTGCGAAAGATCGCCGGGCGCGAGCGTTTGTTAAAAGTATCGAGCGCCATCGACTACCTGAGCAAATCAGAATAGAACAAGTCAGGAAGGGTGGCTTGCCCCCGCTGTTGCGAGGGCGGAGGCAAGCCCCTCTTCCTAACTTGTTCTATTTTTAGTGCTCGACTTTCCATTTCCAACTTGTTTGCGACGAGCACGTGATTGATCTCATCGCGACCAGACTCAGTTGCCGCCACATCGAAGCCGCAGTAATTCAATATCGCTTTGTAAACTTCCGGCGTGTAGTAGTTGGCTTTGTAACCGATGTAGCGGCC
>DATEWS010000224.1:0-5835 GCA_035257785.1 Pyrinomonadaceae bacterium | reverse complement strand
CAAGTTTATAACGGCGGGACTTCCGATCTTTACGGCAGCGGCGCGCTCGGCGGTGTCATTAATATAAGGAGCACAACCGCGCCGGCGACCTTCCTGGAATTTGAGGCGTCTGCGGGAAATAAGACGACGGGCGCCACGTCTGTCGCCGCGGGCAGATCGTTTGGACGGTGGGGAGTGTTGTTTACCGGTCAGGCTTTGCACACGGACGGTTATGTTCTCGTGCCTGAAGACCAGCGTGGCTCGGTTGATACACCCGCGGGCACCGGAGATCTCGTGGGCTCGTTGATCTTATCGAGGACGTTGGGTTCGCAAGGTCATGCCTTTGCGCGAGTTGGTTCGTTTGGCGAGAGTCGTCGCAATGGGACGCCCGTTCAACTAAACGACACGCGTGTTTCGTCGCTCGATCTCGGCGCTAATTGGAACGACTTCTCGGTGCGTTTGTATGGATCGAGTGAGACCTTCAACCAGAACTTTTCCGCCGTTGCTGCTGATCGAGATACCGAGTCATTGACAAATCGCCAAAGGAATCCTTCGCAACAAGTGGGGTTTGCCTTTCAGTGGCGAGGCGAGGTTGGCGACCATCAAGCGCTTTCCGCCGGTGTTGAGGGACGTGATGTGCGCGGTCACAGCGCGGAAACGACGTTCAATAATTCGAGAATCACGGCGTTTATAGATGCCGGTGGGAGACAGAGATCGTTTGGCGTTTTCGGAGCGGATTCAGTGCGGTTTCAGTCGTGGTTTCTGAGTTTTGGCGCGCGGGTTGACCGGTGGGTGAATAGTCGTGGTTTCTCGGATCGGATTCCGGTTGTTGGAGCGGCGGCGTTGAATGACTTCGCGGATAGGTCCGAAACGGCGTTTAGCCCGCGCTTTGCTGTAATCAAACGATTCAATCAAGGGTTTTCGTTAACTGCGTCCGCGTACAAGGCGTTCCGGTCGCCGACACTAAATGAGCTATACCGGAATTTCCGCGTGGGGAATGTGGTGACGAATGCGAATGCGGCGTTGCAGGCTGAGAGATTGACGGGTGGTGAGGTTGGCGTGGGCGTGCAGAAGTTTGGTGAACGACTGTTTGTGCGCAGCAACTTCTTCTGGAGTCAGATCGATGATTCGATTGCGAACGTCACGTTGTCGACGACGGCCGCGCTAATCACGCGCCAGCGACAAAACCTGGGCGCGATCCGTGCGCGTGGGATTGAAGTGTCGGCGATTACGAAGTTTGCGAGGCATTGGGAGGTTGCGGGTGAGTATTTGTTAACGGACAGCACGGTACAGAGTTTTCCGGCGAACCGAAATCTTGAAGGGTTGTTAGTGCCGCAGGTGCCGCGGCACCAGTTTAATTTTCAGGTTACTTATGGGAATGCGAAATGGTTGCTGGGTACACAGGGACGGTTCGTGAGCAGGCAGTTTGATGACGATCAGAACACGTTGCCGCTCGAGAAGTTCTTTACGATCGATGCGGAGGCGTCGCGAGCGATGTCGGAGCGTGTGCGGTTGTTTGTGGCGTTCCAGAACCTGAGTGGCAGCCGTTACGAGATCAGCAGCACGCCTGTGTTTACGGTCGGCCCGCCGGTATTGGTTCGAGTTGGTGTGCGAATTTTAGTTCGATGAAAGATTTCTCTCGCAGCGGCGCAACGCCGCAACGGTGTTTTCTTTGCGCCGTTGCGCCGCCGCGTGAAACTACGTCAACAACTCCTTCAACTCCAGCGCATTCTTCACCGCCGCGCCTTCCGGGTCGTTGTTGAAGTAAACGTAAACCTCCGACAACTTCCCGCGCCAGCTTTCGATTCGCTGCGCCCACGCCTTAAGCTCGCGCGTCGAGTACCACCCGAAATACTTCGCACTCGTCGGGCCGTGAAAACGAATGTAAGTAAACCGCGCCGTCAGCTCATGCGGCACCTTCATGTCCGCGAAGTCGTGTAAACAGTGCGCCACCTTGTACTTCCGCAACAGCTCAAACACCTCCGGCACGAGCCAACTCTCCTCCCGAAACTCAAACACATACCTGTGTTCACGCGGCAACGACTCAAGAAACTCGCGCAACCGCTCGATATTCAACTTCCAGCGCGGTGGCAGTTGAAAAAGAATCGGCCCAAGCTTCTCCTGCAACCGCTCCGCGACCAGAAAAAACTTCTCGGACGAACTCTCCGGATCTTTCAGCTTCTTCATGTGCGTGATGAAGCGACTCGCTTTCACCGCAAAACAAAACTTTCGCGGTGACGACTCGCGCCACGCATCGAAAGTCTTCGCTGTCGGCAATCGATAGAAGCTGTTGTTGATCTCGACCGTATCGAAGTGGCGCGCGTAAAACTCAAACATCTGCGCGCCCGAAGTCCCCTCGGGATAGAAAACGCCACCCAGCCAGTGTTTGTAATGCCATCCGGAAGTGCCGATATGAATCTTCACTTCAAGAATCCGCGACTTAGTTTTTAGAAGAGGTCTCCGGTTTCGAGCCGAGATACTTTTCAAACCATTCAAGGTTCGCCTTCATGGCTGCCAACTGCATCTTCGGTTCGTTTGGTCCGTGTGGCTGGCGCGGCAACACGATCATTCGCGTCGGCACGCCTTTGAATTTCAGCGCATTATAAAACTCGTAGCCTTGCGAGATCGGCACGCGAACGTCTGCTTCGCCGTGCTGGATCATCGTCGGCGTGGTCACGTTCTTCACGTTAAAAATTGGTGAGTGCTTCTGATAAAGATCCATCGCTTCCCAAAACTGTCCGCCGAAGTAGTCAGGAATAAACGATGGAATGTCTGCGGTTCCGTTAAAACTCATCAAGTTCGTTACGGGTGCACCTGCCGACGCGGCTTTGAAGCGTGACGTTTGCGTAACAATCCACGACGTCATAAAGCCGCCGTAGCTCCAACCCATTACTCCCAATCGATCCGGATCCGCTACGCCCATTTCGATCACGCGATCGACTCCAGTCATCAAATCCTGGTAGTCACCGAAACCCCAGTCACGCAGGTTTGCGCGGCGAAACTCGATTCCATAACCGCTCGAGCCACGCGGGTTTGGCCTCAGGATCGCAAACCCATGCGCCGCAAAAGTGGCGAGCGGATAAGCACCACGACCGCCGATAAACGACTGCACGAACACGCCTGCCGGTCCACCGTGAACGTTGAGAATCAGAGGCACACGATGTCCCGCTTGATAACCAACCGGGTAAGTGAGTAGACCTTCGATCTGCTTTCCATCCTTTGATTTCCAGGTGACGACTTCGGTGCGTCCCACGGGCGGTAGCTTCACATCAGCATTCACGCGCGTGATTTGAACGGGGTTGAAATCGTTGACTGAGGCGACATACACGTCTCCCGGTGTGTCGCTGGTTTGCCTGACGAAGGCGAACGTTGTTCCAGTTCGATTGAGACTGACGGCGCCGTAGACGGCGGGCGTTGTTTTAATCTCGTCGATGCGATTGGCGTTTACGTCAAGCGAATAGATTAACGTGCCGGTTCCCTTTGATTCGCTGAAGTAGATGCGCTTGCTGTCCGCTGACCAGCCGGCGATAGCCGGCGAGGCATCGAAGGAGGTCACGAGAGACTTCGGCGCTCCTCCACTGGCAGAGAAGATTTGGATTACACCTGACTGCGCCCAACGTGGTGGATCATCGGTGGCGACGATTGCGATCGATTTTCCATCCGGTGAATAGAGTGGAGAATTTTCCGCCGCGGCTGTGGTTGCGAGATCGGTGACTTTGCCGGTTGCGACTTCGACGATCGAAACGTCGGACGTGGTCCAATCGTTTGCCAGCGGTGATTTGGCGCGATCGAAAGCGATGCGCGAACCGTCGCCGGACCAGTCAAAGTCGCCGACTTGATAGTTGGCGGTAGTGAGTTTGCGTGGTTCGCGTTTGCCATTCGCGTCCTTCTGAATCGACAACACGTAGAGGCGCGAGAATTTTGTGTTCTCGTCGATCCAGCGCCAGTCGTTCTTGCCTTTGTCATTCTTCTCTTCTTCCTCCGTCTTCGCGTCGTTCATGGTGAACGCGATCGAGCGTCCGTCAGGTGACCACGCGAAGTTGCTTACGCCGCTCTTTACTTCAGTCAACGGTTCTGCTTCGCCGCCGCTCGTGCTCAGCAGATAGAGATTGTTTTTATTGTCCTTGCGATTCGAAGTGAACGCGATCCAGTTTCCGTCAGGCGACCATTTCGGATTGGTTGACGACTTATCGCCGAAGGTGAGTTGAGTGTTCTGCTTCGTGGCGAGATCAGCCATCCAGATCTGCGTGACAAACTCACTCTTGTCAGCAGTCATAACTGCTTCGTTGACGGTGTAGACCATCTTCTTTCCGTCAGGAGAAACTCGCGGTGAACCCACCGCTTTCAGCTTGAGTTGGAGTTCGGGATCCCACGTTTGCGCGTTGGCCATAACGACACAAAGGATGACGAGGGTTAGAGCTTTGGCTAGGGATTTCATTTGCAGTTCTCCTGAAGTGGAATATCGAAGGTGCGTGCACTTTTACTCGTGAGTGGCCGGAAAGTCAATAACATTGTAAGCTGCGAAACTTATGGACCGTATCTCGTTGGCATCAGTGCGCGAAGCGCGGAGTGTGATCGCTGACTCTGCGATCCGAACGCCTCTCATTCGGATGAATTTTTCGGATGCTCCGGCCGAAATCTACTTGAAATTGGAAAATCTCCAACCGATTGGATCGTTCAAGATTCGCGGCGCTGCGAATGCGATTTCACGCTTGCGACCGGAACAACTCGAGCGCGGCGTGGTGACAGCATCTGCGGGCAACATGGCCCAGGGTGTCGCGTGGTGTGCGCGCAAGCTCGGCATTCCCTGCACCGTCATCGCGCCGGCAACCGCGCCGGACGCGAAGGTCAGTGCGATTGAGCGTCTTGGTGGGCAAGTGATTAAGGTGACGTTTGATGAGTGGTGGAAAGCATTTGAGCAACGTTCGTTTCCGGGTGTTGAAGGAACATTTATTCACTCGTTTGATGATCCGCACGTGATGGCAGGTAATGGGACAATCGCGCTCGAGATCCTCGAGGATCTCAGTGATGTTGATGCAGTTGTGATTCCGTGGGGTGGCGGTGGATTGACGTGCGGGATTGCATCTGTGTTACGCGAGTTACGACCCCAGTGCAAAGTATTCACTGCGGAAGTCGCGACCGCGGCGCCGTTCGCTGCATCACTCGCCGCCGGCGAGCCAACGTCTATTGATTACCAACCATCATGGGTCGACGGCATCGGCGCGAAAGCCGTCTTCCCGCAAATGTTCGAACGCGCTCGCCAACTCGTCGAGGGCGCCCTCGTCGCCGATCTGCCTTCAATCGCTAACGCCTTAAGATTGATTGCCCAACACAACCACGTCATCGCCGAGGGCGCCGGCGCCTGCCCCGTCGCCTGCACGCTCAACGGCGCAGCGGGTCCCGGCAAAATCGTCTGCATCATCTCCGGCGGCAACATCAACCCGAGCAAACTCGCACATATCCTAACGAGCGAATTTTAGCGAGCCACCAAAAAGCACAAAAGGCACATAAACTGGTTTGGCGGGTTCGGCTGCTTTCTGTTGCGCCTTGTGTGCCTTTTTGTGGCACTTAGGAAATATCTTTGTGAAATCGCGGAGTAAGCATGAGAAGGGCAATCAATATCGAGCAAGGGTAAGTAGGAAAGGAGTCATGAAGATGTCACAAAGGTACGATCGTGATTATGACCGTGGTGCCCAGGACTACCGCCGTCGCAACGAACAAGAGTATGGCGGCTCCTACGGTGAACGATCTGAAAGCATGTATGGTTACGCCGGCGAGCCGGAGGCCGAAAAATATACGCGTCATCTCGGCAGTGATCGCAGCAGATTCTCTATGGGAAGCAGTGATGAATATCGA
>DATEWS010000223.1:0-12763 GCA_035257785.1 Pyrinomonadaceae bacterium | reverse complement strand
GATCATGGCCTCGAGCTGGTTCACACCGAAGTAGCCGGCCCCGAGAACAAGCCAATTGTTCGTATATTCATTGATAAGCCGAACGGTGTAACCCACGAGGATTGCTCCGACGTGAGCACTCATCTGGGGACGATTCTGGATGTCGAGGATTTCATCCACGCTCCCTACACTTTGGAAGTGTCGTCACCGGGTCTCGAAAGAGGTTTGTACAAGCGGGCTGACTTCGAACGATTCGCGGGCAGCCAGGCAAAGATGAAAACCCGGCAGCCGATTGATGGGCAACGCAATTTCCGGGGGCGTTTGCGGGGAGTCGACGGGAACGACGTGCTTTTTGAAGATCGAACTAACGGGCCGGTGCGTGTTCCTCTGGATTTCATTACTAAGGCGAATTTGGAGGTTGATGTAAGCGAGGAGTTGCGCCGCTCTTAAATAGGAAGAACATGAGTTCATCGATTGCACAAAACATCGAGGCACTTTGCCAGGAACAGGGCATCGACCGCGATCTGGTTATCGAAGCAATGAAGGAAGCCGTCCGCGCGGCGGCCAAAAAACAGTTTCGCTCCGGGGAAGACATTCAGGTGGACTGGAACGCTGAAACAGGCATCGAGCTCTCAGCTTCGAAAGTTGTCGTGGACGAGGTTGAAAACCCCGCAACTGAACTCTCTATCGTAGAAGCACGCGAACTCGCGGGCGACGAAGTCGAACTGGGCGACGCCCTCCTGCTGCCCTTGCCGATGGAAGAACTCGGCCGGATCGCCGCGCAAACGGCCAAGCAGATCCTGTTTCAGAAAGTTCGCGATGCTGTTCGCAGCAATGTTTACGAGCAATACATCGACAAAATCGGCGACCTCGTTAACGGATACGTCAAACGTTTTGAACGCGGTAACATCATCGTCGATCTCGGAAATCTCGAAGCGATCCTGCCACGGTCGCAACAATCGCGTGGCGAGCAGTGGAATCAAGGCGAACGAATTCGCGTAGTCATCAACAACGTGTCAAAGGAATCAAAAGGACCTCAGGTCGAAGTTTCACGAACCTCTCCTGAACTGCTGTTGCGGTTGTTTGAGATGGAAGTGCCCGAGATTTACGACGGCACCGTCGTGATCAAATCGGCCGTACGTGAACCCGGCGAGCGCGCCAAGATCGCGGTGATGTCAAACGAACGTGACGTTGATCCGGTCGGCGCCTGCGTCGGTATGAAAGGTTCACGCGTGCAGGCGATCATTCGCGAGCTTCGCGGTGAGAAGATCGACATCATCGAATGGTCTGACGAGCCTTCAGTTTTTGCCGCGAACGCACTCTCGCCCGCGAAAGTTAACCAGGTCAGAATCACCGACATCGAAAATCGCCAGATGGAGGTCATCGTTAACGAAGACCAACTTTCACTGGCGATCGGTAAGCGCGGTCAGAACGTTCGCCTCGCGACAAAACTCGTGGGCTGGAACATCGACATCCGCAGCGAGGAAGAGATCAAGCGCGAAGTCACCGAGCAGATGGGTGCGCTCATCGCTTCCGGCGAAGCAGTGCCGCTCTCAGTTATTGAAGGTGTCACCGCGCAACAGGCGGAAGCACTCGCCGAACACGGTATTAACGACATCGATGCGCTGGCCCAAACCTCTGTCGACGATCTCGTCGAGTTCCTCGACCTGAGTTTGGACGAAGCAGAAGTCATCCTGAGCGCTGCTCAAGCGGTTGTTGCCATGCGCAATAGAACCTTGAGCGAGTCCGAAGAAGCAGCGACGCCGGAAGAAGCACATGCGGTTTCGGCAGAGTTTGACGAGTCAATCGAAGAAGAAGTGCAACCGTCCCAGGCAATGACCAACGAGGGTTACGACGAAGCAGTTGAAAACGGTGTCCCCTTCACTGCCGAGTCTGAAATCAACGCGTGGGAATCGGCTGATCCGGTTTCGTTGACTGAAGCCGAGCCGTTGCCTGCCGACGAGATCGCATTGCAGGAAGCTGGTCGCGATTTGCGGCCTGACACGATTACGCCATCTCCCGACATAACCTCCTCGGGTGTTGAAGCATTCGAGAACATCGAGGAAGCTGCGGAAGAAGTAATGGCGGAAGACGACTTCGCTTCAGACGGCACTGCCGAAGAAGCAGAGAGATCGACTCTCGCAGTTTCGGAAGAGACTGCATCCAGCGGGAGTGATAACGATGATGAGAACAAGTGATGCAGTCTCTTAGTTACAACACAAAAGCGGTCTGTTTGGGCCGTTTGTGTTGCCCGCTTTGCCCCTACTGTCACGCGCCGAATTTCTGATCGACGCATGAAAGTGGTTGGGCGGCGGTTCCCAATCACTTTTAGGTCGGTAAGACGCTAAGCGTCGAGAAGGAGTGCATGACAGTTTCCTCGAAAGTTCGTATTTACGATCTCGCCAAAGAATTAAAGCTCGACACCAAGCGACTCATCGAAGAGGTGCGTCGTGAAGGCGTCGACGTGAGCGTACCCTCCAACTCGGTCTCCAAAGAGCTGGCCGAGAAGATTCGGAACAAGTACTTCCCGAAGAAGGAAGCGACCATCAAGCGCGCCGTGAAAGTGGTCAAGCGTGCGGTGGTGCCGACGCCGGAAGCGCCGGTTGCGGAAGCTGCTGAGCTGGAAGTTCACGAGCCCGAACCTGAGGCCCCGCTCATCGCTGCTGAGCCGGTCGAAGCGCCCGCGACGACGCCAACGCCTGCTGCGCCAAAGCAACCTGTGACGCGGTTGGTCAGGAAGGTTTTGCCGACGCCGGCCGTACGAGCCGAAGCGCCTGCTCCCGTCGAGGACATGCCTCCGGCGCCAGTTGCTGAAGCGACAGCTCCGGCCGCGGTTGAAGCGCCCGTAGTTGAACCGATTATTAGCGCACCGGAAGTGGTTGCAGCATCGAATGGCGCGGAAGCGAGAGTCACTCCAGCGCCAGCTGCGCCGGTTGCACCACCTTCACGGCAGGTCAGGGTGTTGCGTCCGACGGCGGCCGCTTTAAACGCCGGTATTCGCCCGGGCGAACGCGCTCCGGCGCCGGCGCCGCCACCGCCTGCGATCACGCCGAAGGAACGTGTCGATCGGACGAGTCGAGTCAGAGAACGTCCTTCGCTACCACGCTCGGAACGTCTTGGCACGCCGGGCGAAACCGCGACACCGCAAACTACTTACATTCCACCACCCGATTCCGGTCGTCGTCGTTCGCGACGCAGCAGTCCGCGGGGCGGTCGGAAGATCGAAGGCAAGGCCGGCAGGTTCGACAAGGGCGATTTCATTCCGCCGCCGAAGGCGCTTTCACTCGAAGATCGCATCGCGACGCGACTCGAAATCCCTGGTTCGGGTGAACTGAAATCAGTGCGCCTGATCGAAGGATCGACGGTCAAAGAGTTCGCCGAGAAGCTCGGAATCAAACCAAAAGACGTCGTTAGTCTGCTTCTTCAACGCGGCGTTTTTGCAACCATCAACCAGCCGTTGATGGACGACGTTGCTGCCGATCTCGGCAAACGTTTCGGTTACGACGTCTCCTTCGTGCCGTTTGAAGAGATGGTCGCCGAAGAAGAGTTTGAAGAGCTGATTGCTGCCGATGCCGACGACGTTGAGCTACCGCGTGCGCCTGTGGTCACGGTGATGGGCCACGTCGATCACGGTAAGACATCGTTGCTCGATGGTATCCGCACTACTGACGTCGCCGCGGGCGAAGCAGGCGGCATCACTCAACACATTGGCGCATACAGTGTGCAGGTGCCGAATCCGGACAATCGTGAAGAAACTCGTCGCGTTGTGTTCCTCGACACACCGGGTCACGAAGCCTTTACGATGATGCGTGCACGCGGAGCGAAGGCGACGGACATCGTCGTCCTCGTCGTCGCGGCTGACGATGGTGTGATGCCCCAGACAATCGAAGCGATCGAGCACTCGCGTGCTGCGAACGTTCCGATCATCGTTGCGATCAACAAGATCGATAAGCCCGATGCGAATCCCGATCGTGTCAAACAGGAACTGGCCCAGCAAGGCTTGTCGCCACTCGAGTGGGGCGGCGAGACGGAAATGGTCCAGGTCTCGGCGAAGAAGCGACAGAACCTCGACACGTTACTCGAAACGATCCTGTTGACTTCAGACATTCTGAATCTGCGCGCGAGTCCGACGCGTCTTGCTTCGGGAGTTGTTTTGGAAGCGAAACTTGATCGCGGACGTGGCGCTGTGGCAACGGTGCTGGTCCAACAGGGAACGCTCAAGATTCACGAGCCATTTATCGTTGGTCAGATCTCCGGCAAGGTCCGTGCGATGTTCAACGATCGCGGCGAACCGATCACCGAAGCAGGTCCGGCAACTCCGGTTGAAGTGCTGGGATTGCAGGGCGTGCCGCAAGCGGGCGAGAGTTTCCAGGTCGTGTCTGACATCACGAAAGCCCAGTCGATTTCTCAACATCGACAGATGTTGAGCCGGCAGGCAGCGTTGTTGCAGACGACCAAGCGCGGTATCGAAGCGCTCGGTGAGAGTGAAGTCAAGGAACTGCTGGTCATCATCAAGGCCGACGTTCAGGGTTCGGTCGAAGTGTTGAAGTCGACGCTGCAAAAGCTCTCCACGGATCGAGTGAAGGTAAAAGTCATTCGCTCGGGTGTGGGTGCGATTACCGAGTCGGACGTATTGCTTGGTTCTGCGACGCAGGCTGGCTCGTCGTCTTCGGCGGTGGTGATCATCGGCTTCAACGTGCGACCTGAAGCACGCGCGGCTGATGTCGCGAAGCAGGAGTCAGTCGATATTCGTCTGCACTCGATCATCTACAAGGTCGAAGAAGAGATTCGCGCGGCGATGATCGGTATGCTCGAGGCGATCGAGAAGGAGAGGATCCTCGGCAAGGCTGCTGTCCGCGAAGTGTTTCGCGTTCCGCGCGCGGGTACAGTGGCAGGATGTATGGTCGTCGATGGAACGGTGCGTCGCAATGCGCGTGCGCGCTTGATCCGCGACGGCGTGGTGTCGTGGGAAGGCAACATCGCTTCCCTGCGCCGGTTCAAGGATGACGTTTCGGAAGTACGCGAAGGTTTCGAGTGCGGTATCAGTCTTGAGAACTTCAACGACGTGAAAGTCGGAGACCAGATTGAGGCTTACGTAGTCGAGCGAGTCGCGGCGACAGAGTTGTAGTAAAGGAGCAGGCGGCAGATAACAGGGGCAGACCTGCTCCTGCGTTCTGCTCCTGCAAACTGATATGCATAGGAGTGAGAGGACTGCTGACACTCTCAAAGAAGAGATTGCTCAGATTGTCGGTTACGAGCTGGAAGATCCGAGATTGACATCGGTCACGGTTACCGACGTGCGGCTGTCGGCTGACAAGCGAGCCGCGCGCGTGTACGTAACGGTTAACGGAGACGAAGAGGAGCACAAATCAGCGCTCGCGGCTTTGAAGCACGCTGCGCCGTACGTGCGCAAACAGATCGGACTCGCACTGAACCTTCCGCGCACGCCCGAGATTCATTTCGTGCGCGACCGTGTGGAAGAGGAAGGCGAGCGCGTCGATCAACTGCTGCAGAAGATCGAGCGCGAATGGGAAAGTCAAGGAAAGGAAAACGAAAGTTAGAGGATGCTTAGTCAAGTAGTCGAGTTGATCGAGGCGAAGCGCCGGTTTGCGATCACCTCCCACATTCGTCCCGATGGTGACAGCTTGGGATCGTCACTTGGTCTTTACTGGTTACTGCGTGCACTCGATAAAGACGTCGAAGTGATCATGCGCGATCCGGTACCACACGCTTACCAGCAACTTCCGGGCGCAAATGATGTACGCGTTACTCCTTCAGTCGATCCTTCTTATAATGCGGTCTTCGTGATCGAGTGTTCTGATATTACGCGCCCCGGTCTTGCCGATCTCGAGAAACAGTTCGTCGTCAATATCGATCATCATTCGACGACTGCGCTCTTCGGTAACATCAACTGGATCGACTCCACTGCATCCGCAGTTGGCGAGATGATCTACAACCTCTGCAAAGCGACCGGTGTGCGCGTCACGAAAGAGATTGCGGAGTGTGTTTACACCGCGCTGATCACCGACACCGGATCGTTTCATTACTCGAACACGACTGAGCGGACGTTCAAAGTCGCTTCGGAACTCGTGCGCACCGGCGTGAAGCCGGCGAAAACGGCTGAAGCCGTGTTTGCGAGTTATCCGTGGAGCCGCATTGAGTTGATGGGCGCCGTGATGTCGACTGCGAGACGAGACGAGAGCGGGCGCGTTGCATGCATGCGGCAGTCAATGGAGATGCAGCAGCAGGCACATGCTTCGGACGAAGATGCGGACGGATTTGTTAACTATCCGTTGACGGTCGGAGAAGTCGAAGCGGTGGCGCTGCTCAAGGAATGCGAGCCCGGCGTTTATCGCACGAGTCTGAGATCGAAAGGCGACGTTAACGTGGCTAAGGTCGCGGAGAAGTTCGGTGGTGGTGGGCATCGGAATGCTGCCGGGTGCACGTTGCGAGGCGCCTGGGAAGACGCTGAAAACATGATCGTCGGGTTGCTGCTCGACGCTGTGAAACGCGCGAACGGCGCGCGCGACATTACGGAAGACGCGCTTAAAGAACCCGAATCCGTTATCTAGCCACAAAGAGGCACAAAAAGCACAATACCATATGTGCCTTTTGTGCTTTTTTGTGGCTAAAAGATCGATGTCTACGAAAGAAAAAAAGTACAAATGGCGGCGCGAGGATTACCAGGAAAAAACGCGCGGCCTGTTGATGGTCCATACCGGCAACGGTAAAGGCAAGACAACCTGCGCCCTGGGTTTGATGATGCGCGCCGCCGGACGCGGTCTCAACTGCTGCATGATTCAGTTCATGAAATCGCGCAACGATCGTTACGGCGAACACGTCTCAGCCGAGAAGCTCGGCATTGAAGTCCACACGATGGGCGACGGTTTTACGTGGGACACAAAAAATCCGGAACAGGACATCAAGACCGCACGCGAAACATGGGCGCTCTGTGTTGAAAAGCTGCGGTCCCGCGACTACGACCTGATCGTGTTTGATGAACTCGTTTACGTACTCAGTTACAAGATGTTACCCGTGGACGAAGTGCTTGAAGAGTTTCGCTCGATCCGCGCTGCGCAACCGGCGCTGCACATCGTTGTTACCGGCCGCGACGCCCCTCCGGAACTGATCGAAGCCGCGGATCTCGTGACCGAGATGACTGAAATAAAACATCCATTTACTGCGGGAATTCGCGCGCAACAGGGTATCGAGTTTTGAGCGCGGTCCCTCGTGTGCTAACCTTCCCCGCATTCCTATGGCCTGGTTCAGTAAGAAAAACAAGCGGATAGAAGCGGTACCGCCGGAAGAGCGCGTGGTGAAAACTGAGAATGTTTTCGTCAAATGCGATGGTTGTGAGACACACCTCTTCAAAGGTGAACTCGAAGATGGCATGCAGGTTTGTAAAAACTGCGGCCATCATTTCCGCATCGGCGCGCGTGAGCGCATGCGTTTGCTTTTCGACGACGGCAAGTTTGAGGAACTCGATGCGGAAGTGATCTCGATCGATCCGCTCGAGTTTGTCGACAGCAAACCTTATACGGAGCGATTGGCCCAGGCGAAGAGCGCGTCAGGACTGCCCGAAGCGATCATCAACGCGCGCGGCACCGTCGGCGATCATCCCGTCGTCGCGGGTGCGATGGACATGACGTTCATCGGCGGATCGATGGGCTCGGCAGTTGGTGAGAAAGTTACCCGACTGATCGAGCGGGCGATCAACGAGCACAGCGCGGTCGTCATCTTCTCGGCCTCCGGCGGCGCGCGCATGCAGGAAGGCACGCTTTCGTTGATGCAGATGGCGAAAATCTCCGCCGCTCTCGCCGCACTCGATGAAGCGCATCTGCCGTTTATCTCCGTGCTGACTGATCCGACCACGGGTGGCGTGACCGCGAGTTTTGCGATGCTCGGTGACGTCATCATCGCAGAGCCGAAAGCGCTCATCGGTTTTGCTGGTCCACGCGTGATCGAGCAGACCATTCGTCAGAAACTTCCAAAAGACTTCCAGCGATCGGAGTTCCTCCTCGACCACGGCATGATCGACGCGATCGTGGATCGGCGCGAGATGCGTGCTTACATCACCAAGCTGCTGGCGTTCATGATGAATCCTGAGATTCACGGCGAGTCAGACATCGAACGCGCCCTTCGCGCCGCGAAGCTCAAAGACTAGCCACAAAAAAGCACATAAGGCACAAACGGTTTTCTTTTTGAGCCTTTTGTGCTTTTTTGTGTCTATATGAATTTTGAGGCGGCGGTTCAATATCTTCTGAGTCTCGGGCACGAGACGCTCACGATCAAGCTTGGACTCCGGAACACCGAACTGCTTCTCAACGCGCTGGATAATCCGGAACGCTCCTTTAACTCAATTCAGATCGCGGGCACTAACGGCAAAGGCTCCACGGCGGTGATGCTCGACTCGATCTGCCGCGCGGCGGGAATCAAGTGCGGGCTCTACACTTCGCCTCATCTCGTTTCAATCACTGAGCGCATAAGAATCGCGGGTGTGGAGATCACCCCGGAAGAATTTGCCGCGTGCGTAACGACTGTTCGCGACCTTTCCGCGCAATTCGATGCGTTGCCGACATTTTTTGAACAATTGACAGTCGCCGCGTTGCTCGCATTCAGGAACGCCGCGATTGAGCTCGCGATTCTCGAAACCGGACTTGGCGGACGCCTCGACTCAACCACCGCCGCCAAAGCAAGCATCGTCGCCATAACGCCGATCGCAATGGACCACGAAGAGTATCTCGGTAACACGCTCGAGAGTATCGCGGCTGAGAAGGCAGCGATCATTCGTCCAAACGTGCAGGCAGTCATCGCTAAACAAGACCCCGTCGCTCTTGATGTCTTGTTAAGACGTTGTGAAGAAACCGGAGTCACTCCGATTCTGGCTACCGGCATGCATGGTTACGAACGAGTTCGCCTCGGTCTACGCGGTCGCCACCAAATTGAGAACGCAGCTGTCGCTATTCGAGTCGCTGAGTTATTAAACATTCCAGAATGCGCGATCGTCACTGGCCTTGAGACCGCAACGCATCCCGGACGGCTTGAGCTAATCCCACACCAACCAGCATTCTTAATCGATGGCGCGCATAATCCCGCGGGCGCGAGATCGCTGCGAAACTACCTCGACGAGTTCGCACAACGCCCGCTGACTTTGGTTTTTGGCGCGATGCGTGATAAGCAACTCACGCAAATGGGAGAGATCCTGTTTTCCTGCGCAGACACGCTGATTCTTACTACGATTAAAAATCCGCGGAGTGCTTCGATCGAGACGCTACGAGAAGTCGCCGCGCAATTCGCGCGCGGGAAAGTTTTTACGAGCGAATTGAGTGCGGAAGCGTTGCGCATCGCTGAGGCAGAAACACCCCCTGAAGGTTTGATTTGTATAGCCGGATCGCTTTATCTCGTTGGCGAGTTGCGGCCGTTGATACTGAGCATGAGTTAGGAAAACAAATATGAGTACGCCTGAGAGAGATTTACCGAAGATAATGAGCAGTCAGAAAGTGTTCGATGGTCGCGTATTCACCGTCACTGTCGATACGGTCAGTGAAGGTGAACTCACGTATCAACGCGAAGTGGTCCATCACAACGGCAGCGCTGTTATCGTTCCCGTCTTCGATGACGGCACGGTAGCACTCGTCAAACAGTATCGACATCCCGCTGTGCGTTATCTACTCGAAGTACCGGCCGGAACGCTTGCTAAAGGCGAGCGACCCGATGCCGGCGCTACGCGTGAGTTGAAAGAGGAGCTCGGGCTCGTGGCAGCGCGACTCGAAAAGCTCTCGGAGTTCTTCGTTTCACCTGGCTTTTGTGAAGAGAAAATGTGGGTGTATTTGGCTACTGAGCTTTCCCAAGGCGAGCAGGCACTCGAAGACGACGAGATCCTCGAAGTCGTGCGGCTGTCAATTGCCGATGCGCTCGAGATGATCACGAGCGGCGAGATACAGGACGCGAAGACGATCATCGGCCTGATGCTCGCGGCGCCGCGAGTTGGATCACCGATGCTCGAGATCGACTATCCGGCTGTTTGACCACGAAGTTGACCGTTGCCTGGCAACCCCCTAAACTCGCCTAAGTGTTTACTGAAGAATCTTCGCAACAGTTAACGCCGCTGCCTGAAGACGAGCGCGGCGAACCTGCCGTGATTGCGCCGAGCGTCATCCCGACGCCACTGCCCATTTCTCCGAGCACTGCCCGATGGCTCGCGTGGCTGGAGGTCATAAAAGCCCTCGGACTCTGGTTTATGAGTGTTCTGGTGCTGGCAGTAGTTCCTGTGCTGGTGCTTGCTCCTTACCTGATTTACAGGGTGGCAACCGTCGGCCCCTCCGTAGTTACGCCCGACGCGCTCAAGGCCGACACCATGATGCTCTTCTACTCGGTAGTCGGAATTATCCCCGCTCACCTGCTGACTCTCTACTTCGCGTACCTGGTAGTCACAGAAGGAGGGCTGCGCCCGTTCTGGAAAACAGTGGGTTGGGCATGGCCGAAGGGAACGACGCCGGTGACGGCGGTCTTGTTGAGCGGGTTGATAGCACTTGTTCTTTATGGACTCGCGTGGGGAGTGACGACACTCTACGGCGGTGGAAAGACTGAGCTCGACATGTTAATCGAGAGTTCGATCTACACGCGCGTCGCCACTGCCTTCCTCGCCTTCGCCACCGCGCCACTCGTTGAAGAAGTCGTCTACAGGGGCGTGATCTATCCGGCGATCGAAAAGGTAATGGGGATGAGTATCGCGATTGCGGTTGTGTCGATGCTGTTCGCGGGCGTTCACGTGTGGCAGTATCGAAATAACCTTGCTGTGATCGTGGTCATTACTCTTCTGAGCATCACACTCACCGTTGCGCGAGCGGTGACCGGAAAGCTGCTTCCTTCATTCGTCATCCATCTCATCTTCAATGGAGTGCAATCGGTGCTGATTGTGCTGAGCGGCTTCATCGATAAAGACCTGGTCAAATAAACTTGTACGACGTCGTCGTTGTGGGAGCGGGTATTGGTGGTCTGACCGTCGCGGCGCTGCTGTCCGCGGGGGGCATGAAGACGTGTCTGCTGGAGCGCCAATCGCAGGTTGGTGGGTGTATCGGACGCATTGAGTTCTCGGGTTACGACTTCGAGCCGGGCATGGGCCTTTACACCTCGTTTGGTCCCGGCGGAATTTACGACAAACTGTTTTCACAACTGCCCGTTGAGCCGCCGGCAATTTCATTACTCACTTCGCCTTACGTCAAACGTTCGGTAGACGGCACTGACGTTATATTGAGTCGCGACGATCTCTACTCGATCGACGGTGGACCAGCGAGTCTCGCCGAACGACTTGCTGAATCGATCAAACGCAGTGGTGGTACATTGCGATTGAATACTCCGGTGTTGCGACTCGCGTACGACGAGGATCGTGCGGTTGGCGTCGACCTGTTGAGTGGTGAGCAAGTCCTCGCGGGAAAAGCGATCGTCAGCAACATGACGGTCTGGGACACTTACGGAAAGTTAGTAGGACTTAACCGCACGCCTCCGGAAATCAAGAAACAGTTGAACACGCTGCGCGGCGCCGGGATGTACGTCGTGTACGCAGCAATCGAGGAATCCGCAGTCGCTCGTTTACCGGGCGAACGAATGCTCGTGCAGGACAGTGAGGGTGAGTTCACGATGGCGATGTCTTCGATCTCGAACGCCCCACAAGGAAAACGAGCGGTTACGTTCACCTGTCGCACTGACATTGAGTCGTGGTTTGCGTATCAATCAAGCGTTGAGGATTATGAGGAGTGGGACCAGGAAGCGCTCGAGCACTTCTGGACGCGATTGCACAAAGCAATGCCTGAGCTCGGAAGTGATATCGAAATCATCGAGACCGCTAATCCGCGCACCTATTACGAGCAGACGCGCCGCAAGCTCGGGATGGTCATGGGCGTTGGCGACGCACCCCCCTCACACCGTACGGCACTTCCAAACGTTTTCGTCGTTGGCGACACTGTCAGCCGCGAACCAAAACTCAGTAGCGTCGTGGAAACCGCGCTGGCAGTGGCTCAAGAAATCAGCTAGACACGCCGAATTGTCTGGTGTATACATGCAACAGACAATATGTTCGTCACGGTAGATGAGAGAGACGCGAGGCCGCTGTACCAGCAGTTGGTGGATGAGATAAAGACCCTCATTGCACGCGGTGAGCTGGAAGAGGGGACGCTGCTGCCCCCGGTGCGGCAAGTGGCGTCAGACCTCGGCGTCAACCTGAATACAGTCGCCTTCGCCTACCGGCGTTTGCAAAAAGAGGGTTTGATTCGCGTGAAGCACGGCTCCGGCGCGGTCGTAATCTCCCAAACTCTCAAGGAAAAACCCGACGAACGTCTCCGCACACAACTCCGCACGGCGCTCACACACTTAATCCTCGCCGGACTGAAACAGTCCGAGATCAAAGCCCTGATCAACGAAGAGCTCGAGGAATTAACTAAAAGTTAGTTGTTCGGTCTTTGCGGCAGCTCGATATTTTTCCTCGGCATGCGCGAACCGGTATCAGGATCGATCATTCGCGGCTGCGACATCCCACCTGAAGGAGTTGTGCTTGGGATAGCTGTTGGAGTCGTTGGGTGATATGAGCCTCCGCCGCCACCTGAGGATCCGCCGGAAGATCCGCTCTGACCACCTGATGCTGTATTTCCACCGGCGTTTCCGTTTGGCCAGTAACCAGGATTCCCGTTCGGACGAGGATAGTAGTAGTAACCGCCGTAACCGTAGATGGAAGTAGCGTAGCTGGAGCCGTAAGGTGAACCAAAACCGTAGAAGAACGGCAGGAACG